>JBDTPK010000033.1:0-12646 GCA_039932735.1 Nitrospirota bacterium | reverse complement strand
CCAGACCGCAACGAAGAATATCTCTTGTACCAGACCTTGCTCGGCGTGTGGCCGCTCGAAGACATGAACGAGGATGACTACGCTCGGTTTGTCGAGCGCATTCAGGCCTATATGAACAAGGCAATCAAAGAGGCCAAAGAGCACAGCAGTTGGATCAGCCCGGATGGCGAGTACGAGGATGCGATAAGACAATTTGTTGCCGGGGTGTTGGACCGTTCGATGCCGAATGCCTTTCTGGATGATTTTCTTCCCTTTCAGAAACCGGTGGCCCAGCACGGCCTCTGCAACTCACTGTCGCAGGTGCTGGTGAAGATGGCAGCGCCCGGTGTGCCCGATTGCTATCAAGGCACTGAACTATGGGATTTTAGCCTAGTCGATCCGGACAATCGGCGGCCGATTGACTTTGTGAAACGGGCGACACTCTTGGCTGACCTGAGTCACGATGCTGCAACTGCGTCGAACCGAGCAGCGTTCGTACAAGATCTGTTCGCGAATCGTGCCGATGGCCGCATCAAACTGTTTCTGACGACGGAAGCCTTGCGGTACCGCCGGGACCATCGCGCGCTGTTTCAGTCGGGGGAGTATGCCAGACTGAATGCTGTGGGGGAGAAGAGTGAGCACCTGTTCGCGTTTGCCCGCATTCACGACGGGGAATCATTGGTCACTGTTATTCCACGCTTGCTGACCCGAGTGATTCCGGATGCTCAGACGCTTCCCTTGGGAGAAGAGGTGTGGAAAGATACGTGGCTAGAATTTCCTGCCTGGCGGGAAGGCACGAAGTTTCGCAACATTTTCACGGGAGCGATGCTGAGCACGGTTACCAGTGAGGATCGCCAGTTGTTGCCTATGGGAGAAATCTTTCTGCATAATCCTGGCGCCTGGCTTGAAAAGGTTGTGTGAGGTGAAGTGTTATGACAACCGGGAAGGTCCCCAACGGTTTGGATAAGAGGCGCATGTTCGCCCATCCGCCCCAGAAGGATATTCGTCACTCCCGCGGTGGGTGGCTTCGGGGTATATCCCCCGGATGGCTGCCGCCGCGGCGACTGATGCAACACTCGGAAGTCTTGACACCTTCGGTGTGATGATGGTGGAGCAAAAGACACCGTGAAAGCAAATCGATGAAGCAACATTCAGATACTGAGTGAAAGGAGTGAAACCATGGAACAGGTAGGAGAAGCTGAGCGCCGGAGGCGCAATGACAACGACGACGCGATGGGGGTTGGGACGGTCCTGGCCGCATTCGGACTCGGCCTCCTGGCTGGCGCGGTGGTGACATTGCTGACGACGCCGGAATCTGGTGAGTCTGTTCGCCGGCGTGTAAGGCGAGGAGCGGAGACGGCTCAAGGGGAACTCGACGGGATCGTGGAAGAGGCCAAGGAGTCTTGGGGCCGGGTTCGCGACGACGCACAGGACGCGGTCAAGCGTACGGCCACCAAGATTAAGGAAGCAGCCAAAGGCACGAAAGATGCGTTGGTCGAGCAGCCGCCCTCGATCCCGAAGTCCTGAGCAGTGGTGTGTAGTCGAGGTCAATGGGGCGAGGTACGACCGAACACAACGGAGGTGTACGCGAAGTGGGGAAGACAACGAAATCAGAACCGGTGACCTCGTCGTCAATAGTGATTGAAGCGGTTCAGCCGGAGGTCGACAGCGGACGCTGGCCGATCAAGCGTGAAGTGGGAGACCGACTGGAGGTATCGGCCGACATCTTCAAGGAGGGGCATGACGTGCTGGCCTGCCTTTTGCGGTATCGCCTTGCGAAAGACGATGAGTGGCGAGAGGTGCCGATGCTGTTTGTCGATAACGACCGATGGGCCGGACACGTCGACTTGACCCACAACGCGCGCTATCGGTATTCAATCGGGGCCTATGTCAATCTTTTTGAGTCCTGGCGGGTCGAGGTGACCAAGAAAGAGGAAGCTGGAGAACGGATCGAGAGTGAACTGCTCGAGGGGCGGACGCTGGTAGAAGCGACGGCTAAACGGGCCACGGGAGAAGACAAGACCACGCTGAACGAGTGGCTGGCTCGTTGGCAGACCGACGATCCGGTGACGGCTCAATTCGCCGTGGCCTTGCATGTCGACCTGAAGGCGCTCGTGGAACGGCATCAGGAACGTCGGGCCTGGACCCTCTACGATCGTGAATTGGAAGTCGTCGTGGATCGTGTGTTGGCTCGCTATGGGGCCTGGTATGAATTCTTTCCACGCTCGCAGGGAACAAAGCCCGGAAAGAGCGCCACGTTTCTGGATTGCGAGGCGAGGCTGCCGGCCATCAAGGCCATGGGATTCGACGTCGTCTACATCACGCCGATTCATCCGATCGGGCGCACGAATCGCAAAGGAAAGAATAATTCCCTCACTCCCTTGCCGACCGATCCGGGCAGTCCCTACGCGATCGGCAATGAACTGGGCGGTCACGATGCCGTCGAGCCGAGCCTCGGCACGATCAAGGACTTCGATCGTTTTCAGGAAGCCGTCCGCGCGCAGGGGATGGAGATTGCGATGGACTTCGCGATCAATTGCTCGCCGGACCATCCGTACGTTAAGGCCCATCCCGAGTGGTTTGCCCATCGGCCAGATGGGACGATCAAATACGCGGAGAACCCGCCAAAGAAATATCAAGACATCTACAACGTCGATTTTTACTGCACAGACTGGCGTGGGCTGTGGAACGAGATGAAACGCGTGATCCTCTTCTGGGCGGACCACGGCGTGAGAATTTTCCGCGTGGACAACCCGCATACCAAACCGGTGTCGTTTTGGGCCTGGTTGATCGGAGAGGTGCAGGAGCGTTATCCCGATGCGATCTTTCTCTCCGAAGCCTTCACCAAGCCGAAGATGATGAAAGCGCTCGCCAAGGCAGGCTATACGCAATCCTATACCTACTTTACCTGGCGGAATGTCAAGCAGGAGTTGATCGAGTACATGGTGGAGTTGTCGACGAGCGAGATGAAGGACTATTTCCGGCCGAACTTTTTCACGAACACACCCGACATCCTGCCGGAGATTCTTCAGGAAGGCGGGCGACCAGCCTTCAAATTCCGACTCGTGCTGGCGGCGACGTTATCGCCCTCGTATGGGATCTACAGTGGGTACGAGTTGTGTGAAAACCGGGCGTTACCGGGGAGGGAGGAATATCTCGACTCGGAGAAGTACGAGATTACGGTATGGGATTGGAATCGACCGGGCCATCTCATCGACTATGTGACCACGATCAATCGCATCAGACGGGAAAATCCCGCGCTGCATGAACTGGAGAATCTCGAATTCTACGAGACCGATAATGAGCAAGTCTTGTTCTACGGTAAGAGCACCGCCGATATGCGTAACTCCGTGCTCGTGGCGGTCAATTTGAGCCCATTCCAATATCAGGAAGCACATCTTCGGGTTCCGATCTCGGCGCTCGGCCTTCAACCGGAGGACACGTATCAATTGCACAATGTCATCACCGATCGGCGCGATCTCATGATAGGCGACAGCTATATCGTGCGATTGGATCCGCAGGTCGAGCCGGCGGCGATCTTCGTCGTGCGGCGTTGGACCCATCGGGAACAGGATGTCGATTTTTTCTGGTGAGGACGTACCGATGACGAAGACTGAGCAACAAGCATGGATCGAACAGACTCTGGCTGTGCTGAACAGACAGGGGCAGCGTTCCCTGATCGAGTTCCTCCAGCGCCAGCGATGGTTCGGCGGGAAGGGAAAGCCTTTGGCCGACGTGCGTCTGTCCGATGCCGTCGGCCTCTCCGACGGCGCAAACCCTCGACTGCTAGCATTTCTGATCGTGGAATATCGAGGTGGCGTAACAGAACGCTACGTGACGCCGTTGGCCGTCACCCCGAGAACTGGGCCAGATGATACCAAGGCGCTTGTCGAGCTGCCGGATTCCGCTACCCATGAGTGGGTCTGTGATGGGACCGGGGATGCGGACTCCTGGGTCCGGCTCTACGATGCGGTGGCCAAGGAACGAAAGTTGGCTGGACAGTCCGGGTGCCTGATGGGCCGGGCTATGCCGCAAGGACGGGAAGAACTGGCGAAATCGGTGCGGGAGGCCAAGGTCCTATCCGCTGAGCAGAGCAACACGTCGGTGATCTTCGACCGGCGAGTGATCTTGAAACTCATCCGCAAGCTGGACGCAGGGGTCAATCCCGACAGCGAGATGTTGGAATTCCTGACAACGCACACGACCTATCGAGATGTTCCGACTCTGTTGGGAGTGATCACGTATGACGACGGAATAACTGAGGAGGCGCAGCCCGCGACCGTTGCGGTGCTCCAGCGATTCGTCCCGAATGTCGGCGATGGGTGGAGCTATACCCTGGCTCATCTTGTGACTCTGCTGGATGACGGAGTCAAGGCGGTCACTGAGCGCGGCGACAATCTCTCGAAGACGGTGAGGGAAATCTCCGGACCGTTTTTGGCGCAAATCCGACGTCTTGGTGAGATTACGGGAGGACTGCATGTGGCGTTGGCCTCCCGGCAAGAACCGGAAGCGTTTCGCCCTGAATCGATCAGTGCGAGCGATGTCGAATGGTGGCAAGCCGGAATGACAAGGCACCTCACGGAGGTCTGTCGCGATCTGCGCGAGCTTCAGCCGGAGCGGCGGTGGACCCTGAAATTGACGGACGACGAGGTGGCCAGGCTAGAAACGGCCTGCCGTGATCGCTTTTGCGACCTCCAGCTCTTGGCTCAAGGAATGGTGGTGAAGGTTCGCCATCACGGAGATTATCACCTTGGCCAGGTCCTCAAAACTACCGATAGCTTTGTCGTGATCGATTTCGAGGGGGAGCCGGCCAGGCCGTTGGAGGAGCGGCGCACCAAGGTCTGTCCATTAAAAGATGTCGGCGGGATGTTGCGCTCATTCAACTATGCGGCCCACGCCGCGCTCAAACAGCGAGCGACCGTTTCCGCGACGGAGAGCGGTTTGATTACGGAATGGGAAGGGGCGGCTCGCGCATCGTTCATGGACGGCTATCGTTCGGTCGTCAAGCCGGGACAGGCGGCCTTTCTGCCGTCCACGTGGGAAGAGTCTCTGCGGGTCATTCAAGTGTACGAACTCGACAAGGCCATCTACGAATTGCGGTATGAAATGCGGAATCGGCCGGATTGGTTGTCGATTCCTCTCCAGGGAATTCTGGCATTGGTGAAGAGTGTATAGCATGACGCCTGGGATGGATAGGTATGGCCTATAAGCCGATCGGAGACTATGGGGTGATCGGTGACCTCCACACGGTGGCCCTGGTAGGCAAAGATGGATCGATCGATTGGTGCTGCTTTCCGCGCTTCGATTCGCCCAGCCTGTTCGGTGCGCTTCTGGATGACCAACGAGGAGGGCGGTTCCGCATCGCCCCCCTGGATGAGGGGAAGCGACAGCAGCTCTATCTGCCCGAGACCAACGTGTTGCTGACCCGCTTTCTTCATCAGGACGGCGTTGCCGAGTTAACAGATTTCATGCCGGTGGAATGCGATGAATTAGGAATCCGTCCGAAGCGACAACAGATCATTCGTATGTTGTTGGTGGTAAGGGGCAGGATTCGCTTTCGGCTGGAATGCCGCCCGGCGTTCAACTTCGGCCGGGATGAACATCACGTCACCGTGCGCCCTCAAGGCGCGCTATTTCGATCGCCGTCTCTGGCGGTCGGGCTGGTGAGTCCCGTTCCGCTCACGATGGTCGACGGGGCGATTGAGGCGGAATTCACGCTGGCTGCCGGGCAGCGGATGTCTTTTTTCCTGGAGCATCTTGAGGCTGATGACACAGAGAGTATCCTGGACGCTCCTCAAACGGCGGAAACGGCCTTTCACGACACGGTCCATTTTTGGCGTAAATGGCTCGCGCAATGTCGTTACGTCGGACGGTGGCGCGAAATGGTGCAGCGCTCGGCCCTCACACTCAAGCTGCTCACGTACGCACCGACCGGTGCGATCGTGGCGGCGCCGACCACGGGTTTGCCGGAGACCATAGGCGGAGAACGAAATTGGGACTATCGATATACCTGGATTCGAGACGCAGCCTTTACTCTCTATGCGCTGATGCGTCTCGGCTTCTCAAAGGAAGCGGGCCGATTCATGGAATGGCTTGAGGCCCGTTGCCACGACCTGAATGCGGACGGTTCGCTACAAGTCTTGTACGGAATCGACGGACGTCGTATTGGGCCCGAAGAAGTCCTGCTTGATTGGGACGGGTACCGGGGATCGAAGCCTGTTCGCGTCGGCAATGGTGCAGCCCATCAACGGCAATTGGATATGTACGGAGCGTTGATGGACGCGGCCTATCTGTACAACAAACATGGATCTCCCATCAGTTACGACAGTTGGGTCGGACTCTCCCGATTGCTCGAATATGTCTGTGCCAATTGGGACCAGCCGGATGAAGGGATTTGGGAGGTGCGGGGCGGAGCGCGGCAGTTTGTGTACTCGAAGGTCATGTGCTGGGTCGCGTTGGATCGCGGCATTCGACTGGCGGATAAGCGAGGGTTTCCGGCGGACCGGGCCAAGTGGGCGGATGTGCGTGATCGGATCTACCTGAGTGTCATGAGTCGCGGCTGGAATCTCGAGCTTGCGTCGTTTGTGCAAGAGTATGATGGAGTGGCGCTGGATGCGAGCGCGCTGGTCTTCCCGTTGGTCTTCTTTGTGTCGCCGACTGACCCGAGGATGAACACGACGCTTGAACGTCTCCAATCCCACCTCGTCTCCGACGCCCTGGTGTTTCGGTACCTGCCGGATCATGCGGCCCCGGATGGTCTCTCAGGCCAAGAAGGGACATTTACGCTCTGTTCATTTTGGATGGTCGAAGCGTTGACAAGGGCCGGCCGGCTGGAAGAGGCTCGATTAATGTTCGAGAAGATCCTAAGTTATGCCAATCACCTGGGGCTTTATGCGGAAGAATTATCGGTGACGGGGGAGCATCTTGGTAACTTCCCTCAGGCGTTTGCTCACATCGGACTGATCAGCGCCGCGTACAATCTCGATCGGGCTTTGGGTTCCCATCGGCCCGCAGTCTGTTAGATCTGTTTCAGAAGAAAGGTTGGCGCAGTGACAACGACGCATGCAGAGACGACGTTTCGATTCATCGGATGCAGTGAAATTCAAGAAATTCTGGGGAAGCAAGCCGAGGATGAACGCCAGTTGGCGGAGTTGTTGGAGGAAGTCCCGCTCGACTCGGTCTACTACCACATGCACAGCTTTTTCCTCCGGAGCCGCTTCATCGAGCGCACCTATCCGAACGACTTCGCCCAATGGGTGGGCGAGCAGGTGCGGGATCATCTGTTGGCTGAACGGCTGTGCGTGGTGGATCCGTTCGACTTTCCAAGCCTGGAAGCGCTGCGGGAGGAACTGATATCCATCATCGACGACCATCTCGCCGGCCTGTCGACGGTGCCGCGCGTGGCCTTCGGCACCCCCTTCTACTTCAATCGGTCGCGCATCTTGGAAGTGCCCACCGGGCTCGAGGTGAAGACGTTGCGCGAGTTCCACGATGCCATTGCAGAGGTCGATGTCAGCGCCCTGTATTTTCACGTGTTCGAATCCCATCTTCGGTTGCAACGAGACGAGAACGATTTTTCCGCCTGGATCAGGGGAGGTCTGAAATTGCCGGATCTGGCCGACCGGATAAAATCGTTGAATCCTTATCTTGGCAGTCTCGAACGACTGCGGTCGAGCCTATTGACCATGTGTGGCGGCTATCTGGAAAAACCTGGACCGATATCAGGAGCAGGAAGCCGATAATGTTGAGCCATGATCCACTCTGGTACAAAGACGCCGTCTTTTATGAGATCCACGTCAAAGCCTTTGCCGACGGCAACGGGGATGGCATCGGTGATTTTCAAGGGCTGATTGGCAAGTTGGATTATCTCCAGTGGCTCGGTGTGGACTGTTTGTGGCTGTTGCCATTTTATCCGTCGCCGCTGCGGGACGACGGCTACGATGTCGCCGATTTCCAGAGCGTGGCTGCAAAATACGGCACGACCGAGGAAGTGCGGCACTTCCTGGACGAGGCGCACCGGCGAGGGATGCGCGTGATCGTGGACTTGGTTCTGAATCATACGTCGGATCAGCATCCCTGGTTTCTGGAAGCGCGCAGTTCTCCTGATTCGCCCAAACGAGATTTTTACGTCTGGAGCGACAGCGACACGAAGTATGCGAAGGCGCGGATCATTTTTATCGATACGGAAAAGTCCAATTGGACCTGGGACCCGGAAGCCAAGGCCTTCTATTGGCATCGGTTTTTCAGTCATCAGCCTGATTTGAATTATGACAATCCGGAGGTCCAGAAGGCCATGCTGGATACGATGGTCTTCTGGCTCGAGCAGGGGCTGGACGGGTTCCGTTGCGACGCCGTGCCCTATCTGCTCGAACGCGAAGGCACGATTTGTGAGAACCTGCCCGAGACGCACGTGTACTTGAAGGCAATCCGGCGCCGCATCGACGAGACCTATCAGGGACGTGTCTTGTTGGCCGAGGCGAACCAATGGCCGTCGGATGTGCGGCCCTACTTCGGCGACGGCGACGAATTTCACATGGCCTTCCACTTTCCGTTGATGCCTCGGCTCTACATGGGCATGAGGAGCGAAACGCGCGATCCGATTATCGACATGTTTACCCATACACCGGAGATCCCGCCGAATTGTCAGTGGTGTCTTTTCCTCCGGAACCACGACGAGCTGACACTCGAAATGTGCTCTGGCGAAGAACGGGACTACATGTACTACTCGTTCGCTCGTGATCCGAAGATGCGGCGGAACATCGGCATCGCACGGCGGCTTGCGCCGCTCTTGGACAATGACCGCCGAAAGATCGAGCTGCTCAACAGCCTGGTGTTCACGATGCCCGGCAGTCCTATCATTTACTACGGCGACGAGATCGGCATGGGAGACAACATTCAATTGAAGGATCGCGACGGGGTGCGCACCCCGATGCAATGGACGATGGATCGGAATGCGGGATTCTCCACCTGCGACCCGTCTCTTCTCTATTTGCCCGTCGTGTCGGACCCGGTCTGTGGGTACCAATCGATCAATGTCGAGTCGCAGAAGGAGATGCCGCATTCGCTGTTGCACTGGATGAAACGGATGATCGCGGTGCGCAAGCGCTATCCGACCTTCGGTCGTGGGACCATCACGTTTCTGCGGCCGGCAAACGGCAAAGTATTGGCCTATCTAAGACGGCACGAAGGTATGGTACTCCTACTCGTCCACAACCTGGCCGGGTCTGCGCAATCAGTGGAGTTGGATCTGAAGGAATTCGACGGGTCGACACCGGTTGAGCTATTAGGAGAGTCGCGATTCCCCACTGTGACGAAATTTCCCTATGTCGTCACACTGGCGCCCTATGGCTATTACTGGCTCAATGTGGTGCCGGAGCGTACAGAGGCGGAACTCTATGGTATCGAACAGACGGCGCTGTAGATAATTAGGATATGGCAGGAATGGGATGAATCTGTTGAGAGTGGAGGGGCGAGGCCGATGATCAAGGAGCTGGAGCAATATCGCGAGGTGGCGCCGAAAGGGACTCTCGACTTTCTGGAGCGCTTGAGCGATCTGGTGCAGGGGAAGCGGTTTCTCCAGATCAATACCGTGCGGTACGGCGGGGGGATGGTGGACATCTTGCGTCGGCTCGTGCCGATCATGAAGGCACTGGGTGTCGAGGCGCGCTGGGAAGTCATCGCCGGGACGCAGGAGTTTACCGACGTGACGCGACGAATTGCCGATGGCTTGCAGGGTCGGGCGGAAACCATCACCGACGAGATGTACCAGATCTATCTGGACGTCAGCGCCAGGAACGCCAAGTCTCTGGATCTTGACGCGGATCTCGTCTTCATCCACGATCCGCAACCAGCCGCGCTCGTTGACCATCGAAAAGGCGGCAAATGGGTGTGGCGCTGTCACCTCGACGTTGGCCAGCCGAATCGTTCGGTCTGGAGCCTGTTCAGACGGCATGTGCTGAAATACGACGCCGCGGTCTTCTCACTTCCAGGGTTTGCACAGCGGTTGCCTATCCCGAAGTTCTTGATCTATCCCTCGATCGATCCCTTGACCGAGAAGAATCGTGAGCTGACGCGCGCCGAGATCGGGGAAGTGCTCGATCGATTCGGGATCGCCAAAGGAAAACCGCTCCTCTTGCAAGTGGCGCGTTTCGACCGATTCAAGGACCAGCTCGGCACAATTCGCGCGTATCGTCTGGCCAAGAAACACCACAATTGTCAGCTCGTGTTGGCCGGCAGCGGCGTGCTGCACGATCTGGAGGGCGAAGCCGTACTGGCGGAAGTGCAGGAGGCGACGCAGAATGATCCGGACATTCATATCCTTCAGTTGCCACCAGAAGCAGACCGCGAGATCAACGCGCTGCAACGGGGCGCCTCGATCGTGATGCAAAAGGCACTCAAGGAAGGCTTCGGCGGGGTCGTGTCTGAGGCCATGTGGAAGGGGAAGCCGGTGATCGGTGGCAGCGCCGGAGGCGTATCCGCGCAGATCGTCGACGGAACGACCGGCTTTATCGTCCATTCAGTCGAGGGCGCGGCCTTTCGCATCCGCTATCTCCTGAGCAACCCTAGTGCGATGAGCAGAATGGGTGCGCTGGCGAAAGAACACGTCAGGCGAAACTTTCTGATCACCAGGCACCTGAGCGACTATCTCACGCTACTGAAGCTCCTCTGTTCCGAGTAGCTCGGCGCTCGGCCGGCTCAATCGATCATGTTCTATGAGGGTTGTCTCGTGGAAGACTCGTTTCTTCCGGAATCGGTCCGCACGTTGCTGGACGGGGCCGAGCCGGTTGACATCGTCATCGGCCTGCTGACGTTCAACGACAAGACGACTGCGCCAGGACTCGCACGCGCGATGACCGATGGCTGTATCCGTTCCTTTCCGCAACGACGCATCATTGTGGTCAACTGTGATGGCGGCTCGCAGGATGGGACGCCCCAGTCCATTGAACAGAGTCTTGGCGCAGGGGCGCGTTTATGGACGATCCGTCATCCCGTTCTTGGGGCCTCATCTAAGCTGGTCTCGGAATCCGGCGTGCCGGGGCGCGAGATCGCCTTCCGCATGCTCGCCGCGATCACGGATACGCTCAATGCGACCGCGTGTCTGGTCGTCGACGGCAATGTGAAATCGATTGATGCGAGCTGGCCACAACTCCTTGCCGATCCGATTCTCGACAAGGGAGTCGATTGCGTCCTGCCCTGGTTCCACCGCAATCGGTATGAAGGGACCTTGACGAATACCCTGCTCGCTCCGCTCACCGGCGCATTGTATGGGAAGCGGATCCCCTACCACTTGGGAGGGGCCTACGCATTTTCTGGCCACATGATTCGTTCGACCCTGCTGCTGCAGCCGTGGGATGAAGAGATCATGCAATACGGATTCGATGGATGGGCGACGACGTTGGCGGTTGCGGAACCGCTTCAGATGTGCCGTGCCGCCCTTGGGCCTCGCCTATTTCAGGCTAAGCCAATGGGCGACTTGTCTGCGGTCGTGGCCCAATCCGTCGGCTGCATCTTTCATTTGATGGAACGCTATGAGAAGAGGTGGGAATCCATTACAGAGCGGGTGTTCGTCCCGACGGTCGGTGTCTCGTTGGGGTTGGGGACCGAGGCCGGATCGATCAATGTAGAGCGGTTGGTCAACGGGTTTCGCCAAGGCCTTCGTGATTTGCTTCCAATCTGGCAGATTATTCTGCCGGCGGAGACATTTCAGCAGGTGTTGGAACTCGGCGTCGAAAATGCGGATGGCTTTCGCTTTCCTCCCAAGCTGTGGGTGCAGATCGTCTACGACTTTGCGCTGGCCTACCATGAACGCCTATTGTACCGTGAGCATCTGCTCAAGGCGCTGACTCCGTTGTATCTCGGGTACACCGCATCCTTCATACTCGAGACGCGCGCGCAGGGCGTCGAGCAGGTGGAAGAGGAGCTCGCGCGTCTGAGCGATCACTTCGAAACTATGAAACCATATTTGGTTGAGCGATGGAGGTGGCGCAATGAATGACGTATGGGGCGATGTCATGCTGGAAGCGTTTCGCGATATGATGGCACGGGTGGCACTTTTCCTGCCTAAGCTGCTGGCCTTGCTCAGTTTCATTCTGCTCGGTGTCATCATCGGTTGGGCGATCAAATCTGTTCTCCAGCGCCTATTAAGAGCGGTGCGCATTGATGCGCTCAGCGAGCGGTGGGGCCTTCAAGTCGCACTGGCCAAAGCAGGGTTTAAGCAGCCGCTCTCGCAGGTTGTGGGCCGTCTGGTTTTTTGGGTGGTGTTCGTCCTGTTCGTGTTTATGGGCGTGGACGCGTTGAATCTTCCGGCAACGGCCGGGCTGATGGGCCAGCTGTTAGGTTTCTTACCGAGCGTCGTGGCGGCTGGTCTGTTGATCTTGGTCGGCGTCTTGCTGGGAAATTTCCTCGCCGAAGCGATCTTAATCGCCACGGTCAATGCACAGGTCAAGGAGGCGCGGCTCATCGCTAACTTGGTGCGATGGGGCATTTTCCTGTTCACCGCAGCGATGGTGTTGACGCAGCTCGGGATCGCCAAAGAAGTCGTCGTAGCGGCATTTTCCATCGTCTTTGGAGGTGTGGTGTTGGCGCTGGCCATCGCCGTCGGTCTCGGTGGACGGAACATTGCGCGGAAAGTGTTGGAACGGCGATGGCGGAACGCCGACGAAGAGCC
>JBDTPK010000032.1:0-12818 GCA_039932735.1 Nitrospirota bacterium | reverse complement strand
AGATGGCGTGAACCTGGCGGCACACACGGCGCGTGCGATGGTGCGGGCAACGAGAGGATTGTCGGCGGGGTTGAAACGGGCGAGTGCGTCGGCATATCGGGCCCAAGGCGTGGGTGGTCATTGCTTGCTAAAGAGAGTCACGGCCAAGGGATGAGACTCATTCGCATGCAGCGTCTCACCGAGGGGTCGATCGACAGTCTGCCGCCCTTTGTTCGGGAGATGGCAGCGATGGGCGGTGGTGAGTGAGGAGGGGATACCGTCTGATCGCTCGCTTCCCGCGTCCGGCACTCGCCACCTCGTGGAGGGTTGCCCGTCGCGAGTCCCTCGATTCTTCCCTGGACGATTCGCCGTTCGCGTCAATCGACGTACCGCGCCGCAGTGCAAGAAGCGCTTTGACCGCCTCGTTTAGCAAGTGGTCGAAGCGCTTCTTGCCCTACGATGCCCTCATCAGGCCTGTGAGGCATGTGCGAGGCCGATAGGGCCGACGCACCACGGGTAGAGGCAACTCAAGTGCTAGTCCCATTCCGTGGGATCGTGGGTTGGTCGTTCAGTCACCCGTCCTGCGAGCGCCTCACGAATCGTTTGGCTCAGCCGATCGACCTCTCCCATCTCCAACGTGGGAACGATCCAGGCATCTGCTGGTTCCAGTTCGATGCGGTAGTGATTTTTCCTTGCCGAGAACCATTCGATATAGGGATGAGGCGCGAGGTTCGGATGAGGATCGAACGAGATCAAGTTCACATCCCCGATCTGTGGATTTTCCATGTCACCAATCACCTGCCAGGCAAAATCCTCGTTCTCAAACCGGTGATTCCGAAACTGAATAACTTGCCCCACGATATCGGGCTTGAAGTTTCCTCGTAAATACACATCGACAGGACCGACCACCGCAAACACGATCCGCCCCACGATCGTTCCATCAACGCGATTATCCAGAAACCCTTCTTGTACCCAACGTCCATTGCCAAATTTTTGTGCCATTTGACTCCCTGTCATCAGGTTAGACTACGTTGTTCATGACGGTTCGTTAAAAAAATCGTATGGAAGCCCGGCAGGGTGGCACGAGGCGAGCGAGAAGACAGTCCCTCTGGTCTCCTCCTACGCTGCCTGGACCTTAGCGATTGCGGGTGATGAAGACTGTGGGCCGCCTCCAAAGGCGCCCACCAACACCGCCAACAAAATAAGTCCACTTCCAAGCCACCCCTGCATATCCAACGTTTCACCAAGAAAGTACCAGGAAAGCCCGGCCGCGTAAGCCGGCTCTGACGCAAAGATCAAGGCCACCTGTTGCGCGGGCACAATGCGCTGCACCCATATTTGAATAGCAAAGGCCCCGGTCGCAAGTCCTCCGGTCACCCCAAGCCCGACAAGCAACACCGTCGTCGGCGAAAATGCCTGCGGCGGTGCCTGTTCAATCAACAGGGTGGGAAGCAACAGGGCAACCATCGCCATCATTTGCCAGGCAAATAAGGAGGGCGCATCGACCTCGCGCGTAAACCGCTCCAGACAGGCGATATGTGCGGCAAATGCCACCGCACAGCCGAGCGTCAAGAGATCGCCAAGATTCCCAGATCCGCCGGGCTTCACCAGCAACCAGAGACCCACTGTAGCAATTCCAGTGGCCAGCCACACACGCCGGTCGAACCGACGCAGAATCAACGGCACAATGACGACGTACAGTGCTGTAATGAAGGCGGAATTCGATGCGGTGGTATAGTGGAGGCCGACGGTTTGGAGAACATAGCCGAGAAAGAGCCAACAAGTGGCGATTGCACTCGCTCGCAAGACGGCTGGCTCGCGGCGCAAGCGAAGTCTCCATAATAGAAACCCACTCCCGACCAGCACGGCTCCCAGGAGAAATCGGAGAAATAGAAACGACAGTGGGGGGATTTGCTCCAACACCGCCTTGGTAGCGGGGAACGTAGCCCCCCAGATGAACGTTGTCAGGAGGAGTGCAAGTCGTGGCATGGAATTGAACGCGTGCCGAAATTTGAGTGCGGGGCTTCAATTTCAGGGAATGATTTGGCACTGAGCACTCAAGGCTCAGTACTGCCCCGTCAGGCCTTGCACAATGGGCAGCGGCGCTGTTCCGTCGTCCCGGCTTGCTCCATCGCCGCTAACGCTCGCGCCTTATCTGGGTAATCAAACCATCCACCTTCCCAGAAATCGCTTGAGGAACCGATCGAGGTAGACGGCACTTCGGAGCAACGATCCTTGTGGAGCGTGACCCGGTCGATCGAACGCGCAATGTGAAGCCAGTAGCTCATAGAAGCAACACCTCACAAACAAACCACGACTTGGCCAATCTCTCGCGATTGCACGAGTGGACACAACCACGACCAGCGCGCGGATTCCGATTCAATCCAAGATGACGTCTCGTCGCTGATTGAGAGGCGCGATACAGCTTACGGCAGGAGTTGCCACTCATCTTTCTCAATGAAGACCTTGACACCGGTCTCGAGCTTCTTCAGGTCGTCCTTCTCAAAGAGCCGAAAATATCGCTCGATCCGATCCGGATCGTCGATCCGTTCTTCTTGCATCATTCCACCGGCGCTCTTGTACCTACGAATCAACAGGGACATCAAAATCCTCCTCTAACAGGCCGCGCAAAAACGATGTGGGCACGCCAAGGCTTCACCAGTCCGCACGTTTGGGACAACAAATAACCGCGCGCATGATGCTCAGAAAGGCCGTTCAGCAAGGCCGCAACGAGCGAAGAGGCGACGCGTACGCATCGGTACGTTGAGCCTCTGAGCGATGCGAGAACGCCGCTGGCGGACTTTTTCAGTATCCTGCGAGACCACTAGCAGTCACATCAACAGGATGTGTAGAATAAGGTAAAGCTCAACGGTCGGTCAAGTGAGCGTGCTCGCTCTGTGTAATTCTTCTCTCGCGTAAGGAAACGAAACATGCCGATCTACGAATATCGTTGTGGACAATGTGAGAAGCACTTCGACGCCACTCAATCCGTCCATGCCAGGGTGGAAGACACCGTGTGCCCTCACTGTCAGGCCCAAAGTGCTACACGGCTACTGTCTGCCTGCACGACACAGGTGAAGGGGACTCGAAAAACCGGCTTCGCCGAGATGAAAGCCTACAGTATGTTAGACGAGCGGATGGACAAGTTTGCTAAACTCCCTCCGTTGATGGGCAAACGCGCCGCTCCCGACACGGCGCCTCCTTCTGATCCTTCTATCAGCGGCACAACGGAGCCCTAACAGGATGCTGACATCGACACCATTTCAGGTAAGATCCCAACGGTGTAGTGTGTAAAAACTAAGCGTTCTCGCAGCCTGCTAGGCAAGATCGTGGACGACAGGGGATAATACATCGTCCTTTCCGAACATCCTCTCCACTCTCAGGGAGATCGTATGATCGCGAGACTTGTGCTCTCGCTAGGCCTCAGTCTTCTGTTCAGCTGGGGGACAGCCCGCGTTGCCCTTGCGGACGTCGCTGGAAGCCTGACCATCTCCGGCAATGGACCAGAGCTGACGACCATTGAACCCCTCGCCCGTGCCTTTGAGAAAGCTAACCCAAGAGCGTATCTCGATGTCGTGTGGGATGCCAACTCGAAACCAGCTGAGATGGTCAAATCCGGTCAAGCTCAGATTGCCGTCACTGGAACTGAGGTCCCAGACCTTTTGGCTACACCCATTGCGTGGGATGGAATCGGCGTGCTCGTGCACTTTTCCAATTTCACGAAGGATATCACGAAGCAACAAGTGGCCGAGATCTTCTCAGGTACGGTCGCCCTGTGGTCAGAGGTGGGTGGGCCCGAGACGAAAATATTGGTCATTGACCGGCCGCGCAATCAAAACATCCGCGATGCGTTTGAATCGCAACTCGGCATCACGGGCAAGATCACTGGCACCGCCAGGGTGATCGGCTCCGATGAACAGGTCGTGAAGACCGTCGTGGGAACGCTTCCCCCTCTGTCCGCGATCACCTACCTGTCGCTGAACCAGGGATTGTCCGTCGTCTCAGGCGGCGTCCCTGTCCGACTCTTGCCTATCGACAAGATTGAACCGGAGGGCCCCACCGTCAAAGACGGCCGCTATCCGCTCCGGCGCTCCGTGCTTCTCTTGTCAAAGAAAGAGCCGCATCCTCTGGTTGAGGCATTCATCCAGTTCGTCTTGTCCCCAACCGGGCAACAACTTGTTGGCGAGACGTATGTTCCGGTGAAAGACAAATAATCGTGTATCGTGTCGATAGAAGGAGGCTTCCATGCAGACGTGGCGATCATTCTGGTTCGTGTTGCTGGGACTCATCGGATGGATGGTGTCACCCATTCCCGCTTCCTTCGCAGAGGAGCCAGGGGAGATGGTGGATGGCGCAGGCTTCACCCTGTTCGATACTGAATCGATCAAAGGATTTGATGCGGCAAAAGTCGAACGGGACCCTATCTGCGACCGGAGCAAGCGCCCACGGATCGCCAAAGTCGAGCCGGACGAGGCTAAACCAGGCGACACAGTCGTCATCACCGGTGAAAATTTCGGCACGAAGGACTGTTTTCATACGGTGACCTTCAGCGCAGCATCAAGCACGCCCGTGAATTTCACATTCATGGGCGAATCGATGATTGAAGCGACCGTGCCGGAGGCGAAAGCAGGAATGTCCTTCATCATCATCGTCGGGGGCGGAGGAAGTGCCCAGTCAAAACCGGTCTTGATTAAGCCCAAGTAGGCGTACGCCCATGAGGAAACCGACTGATTTTCTCGGGCTGACCACCCATTCAAACCGTCCTGATCCCACCTGTTCTCCGCCTGTTTTCCTCGACACGACTCTTGATCCTATGCTAGCTTACGCGCTCATTTTTGCCTGATCACTCTCGCAGAGTCGAGAGTGATCTGAGGAGGCGGGGACCGGTATGTTCAAGAAAATTCTGGTGGCCAATCGCGGCGAAATCGCCATGCGCATCATCCGCGCCTGCCGCGAGTTGAATATCGCCACTGTCGCCATCTACTCCGAAGCCGATTCGACCGGGATCTACGTCAAGAAGGCTGACGAGGCCTACATGGTCGGCCCGGGACCGGTCAAAGGCTTCCTGGATAGCCAACAGATCGTCAACCTGGCACGACGAATCGGTGCCGATGCCATTCATCCAGGCTATGGATTTCTCTCGGAAAACTCGCAATTTGCGCAGCTGTGCCACACCTCTGGCATTACCTTCATCGGCCCGTCGCCGCACGCCATCGAGTTAATGGGGAGCAAGGTCAAGGCCCGCGAGCTGGCCACACGAGTCGGCATTCCGATCGTTCCCGGGACCGAAGGTGGCATCACCAACGTTAAAGACGCGCTCTCTTTCGCCAAACAGATCGGGTATCCCGTCATGATTAAAGCCAGCGCAGGCGGGGGAGGGCGCGGTCTCCGGGTGGTGCGGTCGGATGCTGAACTTCGCGAGAACATGGCGGTCGCGTCACGGGAGGCTCAGGCTGCCTTCGGCGACGGAAGCATTTTCCTCGAAAAGTATATCGAACGGCCGCATCATATCGAATTCCAAATTCTGGCCGATCGGCATGGCCACATCATTCACCTGGGTGAGCGCGACTGCTCGATTCAACGCCGGCATCAAAAACTCATCGAGATTGCGCCATCCTTGATTCTTACGCCATCTCTTCGTGCCGAGATGGGTGACGCGGCCATCGCCATCGCCAAGGCAGTCGATTATGACAATGCCGGAACCGTCGAGTTCCTTCTCGATCAAGACAGCCACTATTACTTTATGGAGATGAATCCTCGCCTCCAGGTCGAACATACGGTGACCGAGCAAATCACGGCGATCGACATTGTGCGCAATCAGATTGCCATTGCAGCCGGCATGCCTCTCGACATCACGCAGCAGCAGGTTACGCTCCAAGGCCATTCCATTCAGTGCCGTATCAATGCGGAAGACCCGAAGAACAACTTCAGACCCTGCGTCGGCACCATCACGGCCTATCTCTCACCAGGCGGGATCGGGGTGCGCATCGACGGAGCGGTCTACAAGGACTACACGGTGCCGCCCTACTACGATGCTCTCCTGGCCAAACTCACGGTGCGCGGTCGTACGTGGGAAGAAACTGTCAGCCGCATGAGACGATCGCTCGAAGAGTATGTCGTGCGCGGGGTGAAAACGACCATCCCCTTTATGATGGAGATCATGCAGGAGCCGGACTTCATGGCAGGTCATTTCGACACCTCCTACCTGGAGACGCATCCTGAGCTGTTCAACTATCATGACTTTGAGCAGCCGGAGGATCTTGTACTGGCACTTTCCGCCGCCATTGCCGCCTACGAAGGGCTCTAACCGAATCTCTAGCCGAATAGAATGATAAACCCCAGCGATTCAACGACACGATAACGAGCAGATCAGCACATCATGGCGACACGACGACCCTCACGAGCACAGGCTCCCAAGAAGCGAACACCCGGACCATCTGTACGGACGTCAAAGACCCGTGCCAAAAGCGGCCAGGAATTGACGATCCAACCGGCGGCGGGCAAGCCCATTCTGATCACCGATGTCGCCTTGCGCGATGGCCATCAGTCGCTCTTAGCCACGCGCATGCGAACGGAGGACATGCTGCCCATCGCCCAGAAGCTTGATGCCGTCGGCTATTGGTCTCTCGAAGTCTGGGGTGGTGCCACCTTCGACACCTGCCTCCGCTTTCTCAAAGAAGACCCATGGGAACGGCTCCGCACATTACGTGCCGCCATGCCCAATACCAAGCTCCAAATGCTGCTCCGAGGGCAGAATTTGGTCGGCTATCGGCACTATGCCGACGACGTGCTGGAACGGTTTATCGAACGGTCCGCTGCCAACGGCATCGACGTCTTCCGCATCTTCGACGCCCTGAACGATATCCGCAATGTCGAACGGGCCATGCGGGAAGTGAAAGCCTGCGGCAAACATGTCGAAGCCGCCATCAGCTATACCGTCAGTCCCGTCCACAGTGTGGACCGTTTTGTCGACATGGCAAAGCAGTTAGAGGACCTGGGGACCGATACGCTTTGCATCAAGGACATGGCTGGACTCTTGGCCCCACTCGACGCCTATCACCTGATACGCCGGATCAAAGCCGCGGTGAAGGTCCCGATCCATTTGCATTCGCACTACACTTCTGGGATGGCCTCGATGACCTCCCTCATGGCGATCCTGGGTGGCCTGGACATGTTGGATACGTCTATCTCACCATTAGCCGGAGGCACCTCGCACCCGTCGACTGAAACAATGGTGGCCTCGTTGCACAACACCCCGTACGATACGGGGCTGGATCTGGCCACGTTCCTCCCGATCACTGAACATTTTCGCACCGTTCGGCGAAAGTATCGGCAGTTCGAAAGCGAGTTCACTGGAGTCGATGCCGAAATTCTCACCTCGCAGATTCCCGGTGGTATGCTCTCGAACCTTGCTGCGCAACTGACTGAGCAAAATGCGCTCGATCGGATCACAGAAGTCCTGGATGAAGTGCCGCGCGTCCGAAAGGAAATGGGCTATCCCCCGCTCGTCACCCCGACCAGCCAAATCGTGGGCACTCAAGCGACGCTCAACGTCCTCACAGGCGAGCGGTACAAAGTCATCACCACGGAAACTAAGAACTATTTTCTCGGACTCTACGGACGAGCGCCGGGGCCCGTCGATCGCGACATCATGGTCCGCGCCATCGGGGAGGACCATCCGATCAAGACGCGGCCCGCTGATCGATTGGAGCCTGAACTTGAGGCCAGCAGAAAAGACCTGCCTGCCTCAGCCGTTACGATAGAAGATCAGCTGTCGTTCACTTTGTTCCCTTCGATCGCGCGAGACTTCTTTGAGGCGCGCGAAAAGGGGGAACTGACGCTGGAACCGCTTGAGAGCTTCTTACCAAGCGGGCCAGGCGCGGCCACTGAACTTCATTTGGCCCCTGCCGAATTCAACGTCACAGTCCACGGCGAAACCTACCATATACAGGTGTCCGGTTCTGGGCGGAAGGTGGACGGCCGCAAGCCCTATTACATCCGCGTCAACGACAAACTCGAAGAAGTTTCGTTGGAACCGATCGAGGAAATTCTGGCCGGGGTACCGGAAGCTCCAGGCCCTGCTAGCAGTGCGAAATCCAAACGCCCCAGGCCTTCCAAACCAGGAGACGTGGCGCCTCCGATGCCTGGCCGCGTCGTCAAAGTACTTGTCGCCATGGATACCATGGTCAAAGTCGGCACCCCGCTCTTGATCATCGAAGCCATGAAGATGGAAAGCCAAGTCCCGGCGCCGATCGACGGGAAAGTCATTGCCATTCTGGTCGTCGAAGGCGACAACGTGAAGACGGATGAAACAGTCATCCAGCTGGAGTAGTCCGATAGACACGCGTATCCTCGGTCGTGCAAGCAGACCGACGCTCTTTGCGCTGTGTATTGTGAGTGTGTTGTGTCACATCATGACCGCCTGCTCACCCCCCCTGTCGATTCCGACGCAGTTCGACGCCATTGAGCGCATGCCCATCCACACAGTCCTCGTCCACGACCAGCGGATCGCCTATCTGGATATCGGCACAGGCCCACCGGTCATCCTGATTCACGGCTTCGGGGGATCGATGTGGCAATGGGAATATCAGCAGCATGCACTGTCGAAGCACTTCCGCGTCCTCACGCTCGATTTACCCGGCGCTGGGCTCTCCGATAAACCCGAGATCGATTACCGACCAGATCAGATATTAGACTTCTTTGTTGGATTCATGGAGGCCGTGAAGATTCCGCAGGCCACATTAGTCGGCAATTCCATGGGCGCAGGCTTGGCCATTGGCATGGCGCTGACGCATCCCGCACGCGTCGCCAAACTCGTCCTAGTCGACGGGTTGCCACAACAGGTCATGGAGAAACTCACAAGTCCGTCAATCAGACGGGCATTAGAAACCAGCGCGCCATCCTGGCTCGTCTCCTTCGGCAATATGCTGTTCGGAGGCCTGATGATCGAGTCCACCTTAAGAGAAATCATCCATGACTCGGCACTCCTCACACCGGCCGTCATTGAGCGATCTAATCGCAACCGTCGGCGGCCCGGACTTATCAGACCCATTATGACCGTCAGAGAAAACCTTCCGCTCTGGGAGTCCGGATTTGCCAGACGCATCGGTGAAATCACCCACTCGACGCTGGTGGTCTGGGGAGAAGAAGATCGGGTATTCCCAATCGCCGTGGGCGAAGAGCTCCACCAGACTATCAAGGGGTCACGATTCATCCGAATCCCCAAGGCAGGACACATCCCCCAGTGGGAACAACCGGATGTGGTCAATCAGGCACTCATCACCTTTATTCGCCCCTAGCAAAGATGATATGGTTGAGAGCCGCACATGCGGGCCTGTGGCTGTCTGTACACAGACAGAAAGGCCAGCAGGGTTCTGCTGTACCGGAAGAGGATTTCTGAAGCCTGCGGCAACACAATTGCACACCACAGCACTTATCACTATAGGGTCATCATCACTTTACCAAGGAGGGCACTATTATGAAGGCCAGGTATCGAACGGTTATTGGGGTTACACTCTGCCTGACGCTCGGGTTCGCTGGATGCGCGAGCACCGGCAGCTCCACCGGCGCCAATTTTCTCTACAAAAACCTTACCGTCGCTGACGGCAGCGTCATTGCTGGTGAGGGCCAAAAGGTTCTCTACCAGGGAACCCCCCTGGCCCTCTCGGGAACCGGTATCAAGGTCGGTGACTCCCTCAGGGAGGTGCAGCTGACACAGATGGACTTGTCGCAGATCGGCATCACCGACACAAAGGGCAAGGGCAAGGTCCGAATCATCAGCGTCGTGCCGTCGCTCGACACCCCTGTGTGCGAACAGCAAACCCACTATCTGAGCGAAAAGAATAAGGGCCTCGACAGGATGGTCGAATTGGTGACAGTCAGTGTCGACACTCCCTTTGCACAGAAACGATTTTCACAGGAAGCCCATATCGCCAACGTCACATTCCTCTCGGATTATCGGAACGCTGAGTTCGGGAAGACCTACGGGCTGTTTCTCAATGGTCCCCACATACTGGCTCGTACGGTTATGGTGGTCGATGCTCACAACACCGTGCGGTATCTGCAAGTCACACCTGAGCTGACCCAGTTGCCGGATCTCGATAAAGCCTTTGCTGTGGCCAAGTCATTGATCACCGCCAGCTGACAGAGGCAAGGTTACGATTGAGGCTAAGGCGACGAATGTGGAAGTTCCCATTCCCCCTTAGCCTCAGCCTCTCTAGGCAACACACCTGATGGCCCAATACGATCTTCTCGTCATAGGGAGCGGCCCTGCAGGCCAGAAGGCTGCGGTCCAGGCCGCCAAGCTCGGCAAAACCGTCGGCATCGTCGAGCGCAAAAGCGTCGTCGGCGGCGTCTCGACCAACACCGGCACCATTCCCAGCAAAGCCCTCCGCGAAGCGGTGCTCTATCTCTCGGGGTTCCGCCAACGCAACCTCTACGGAACCGGCTATCGTCTGAAAGAGACCGTCACGATCGAAGATCTCGCGTTTCGCGCCAACCACATCATCAAGAACGAAATTGAGATCGTGAAGGACCAGATGGCGCGTAACCGCATCGATCTGATCTTTGGAGAGGCTCGCTTCGTCGATCCTCACCGGCTTCTCATCCAACAGACCGGCACGTCGACCGAACATTATGCCCACGTGATCGTCATCGCCGTGGGGACCGTGCCGGCCAGACCGACCGACATTCCATTCGATGGTCACACGATCATCGATACCGACGGCCTTGTCACGCTCAAACATCTTCCGACGTCGATCGTCATTGTCGGCGGCGGTGTGATCGGCACAGAGTACGCCTCGATTTTAGCCATGATCGGTGTGCCAGTTACCCTGATCGACAAGCGGCCGCGCTTGCTTGAATTTGTCGACGCTCAGATCATCGAGACCCTGCAACGGCATATGACAGCCATCGGCGTCACGCTCTGCCATGAGGAGGAAGTCGTCGCGATCCGGAAAGAGCCAGATGGACAGGTCACAGTCTCGCTGACACACCGGCCACCGATCACCACCACGACACTGCTGTATGCCATCGGACGCATCGGCGCCACACAGCGCCTGAGCCTGGAAGTCGTTGGCCTCACACCGGATGCACGAGGCCGCATCATCGTCAACGAGCATTTCCAAACAGCCATTCCCCATATTTACGCCGTCGGCGACGTGATTGGCTTTCCCGCGTTAGCCTCGACCTCCATGCAGCAAGGCCGCCATGCCGCCTGTCATGCCTTTGACCATCCCGACCACACCGACACGGACCTCCTGCCCTACGGGATCTATGCCATTCCTGAAATCTCCACGGTGGGACGGAATGAGGAGGAACTGGCCAAGGCAGGGCTTCCCTATGCGGTCGGTATCGCCCACTATCGTGAAATCGCCCGCGGGCAACTGACCGGCGATGACACCGGCATGCTGAAGCTGCTGTTTCATCGCCACACCCACGCGCTCTTGGGCGTCCATGCCATCGGAGAAGGGGCCACAGAGCTCATTCACATAGGCCAAGCCGTGATGGCGTATCGGGGGAAGATCGATTACTTCATCGACACAGTCTTCAACTACCCGACTTTGGCGGAATGCTATAAAGTCGCCGCCCTCGACGGCATCAATCGTTTACCGAGGCCCTGGCCCAATCCGACGCACGGTGAAACGTAAATCGTAAGAATGAAAGGACCGAACCCCCGCGCATGATACAATCTCCCCCGTTCATCATTTGAAATTCGTTATTCACTGTCTTCCGTTTCATTCCTCATGTTTTACGCCTAAGGGAGAACATACCCATGTCGTTTACGGATCGCCTCAGACAACTCGCTACACCAATCTGGGATGCCCAAGTGACCCATCCGTTCGTCGTGGCGTTGGGCAAGGGGACCTTGCCGGAACGTAAATTTAAGTACTACATCCTGCAAGACGCCAGGTTTCTTGGCGATCTCGCCCGGGTATTTTCTGCCGGAGCGCTGAGAGCGCCGGATTCAGAAACGGCCCTGCGTCTGACGAAGCTCGCCGAAGACACCATGGTCGTCGAACGCAGCCTTCACGAGGGCTACGGGTCACGGTGGGACATGAGCGCGAAGGACATGACGGCCGTGCCCATGGCACCGACGAACTACGCCTATACCAGGCACATGCTCACGGTTGCCCATACAGGCTCGGTAGCGGAGATCACTGTTGTCGCCCTCCCCTGCGCCTGGATCTACTGCGTCGTCGGGCAGCATCTCTTGAAGCATGGTCCTCCCAAAAGCGATCATCCCTATCGCGACTGGCTCATGCTCTATGCCTCACCGGAATTCGCCGAGGTCCAGCAATGGATGCGAAAGAAAGTGGACCAGTGGGCGAAGACGGCAGGAAAAGAAGAAAAACGACGAATGGAAGAATCGTTCATGATCAGCTCGCGCTATGAGTGGATGTTTTGGGAGATGGCGTGGAACGAGGAGAAGTGGCCGGTGTGAGTTGGGTAGGCCAGGGCTGGGAGGCTCTCTCCGCTCGCAGCCACAGAGCACCGTTGACCACTCTACGCTTCGCCTCCACTTGGCGCCGAAAACTTGCCACACCGCTTGCTGCGCAAAAGTGTGGCTTCGAACAGTCGTCGCCACTGCCTATGGCAGCCGTTGCGGCTCAGCAAGAGCGGTCACCCAACGGCGCTCTGATCACGCTCCGAGAACCTCCCAGCCCTGGCCCTAAGAATAGGACACCGGCCAAGAGAAAGAAAAAGTGTGAAGAGGGGTCTGAACCCCAGGTCAGCGCCACCCGTCAAGTCACACAGGCTTGAAAGAAAAGAAAAGCTCAAGTTAGGAGGGCAGGCAGCAGGGCCGTTCCATTGCTCGCGCAACGCGCGGCCTCAGAAGG
>JBDTPK010000031.1:0-12955 GCA_039932735.1 Nitrospirota bacterium | reverse complement strand
TGACGACGCGGATTTTCAGATCGGGCAGATGCTCGCGCATGATCGAGACGGCGGCGAGTGTCTCCAGCGTGGGCACGTCGCCGCAGCAGGCCATGACGACATCGGGCGCAACGCCCTGGTCATTGCTGGCCCACTGCCAGATGCCAATGCCCTCGGTGCAGTGCTTGACGGCGGCGTCCATCGTCAGCCACTGCGGCGCCGGGTGTTTGCCGGCGATCACGACGTTGACGTAATGGCGGCTGCGCAAGCAGTGATCCATCACCGATAGCAGGCAGTTTGCATCGGGCGGGAGGTAAACACGCACCACCTCAGCCTTCTTGTTGACGACATGGTCGATGAATCCGGGATCCTGGTGTGTGAAGCCGTTATGATCCTGGCGCCAGACATGCGAAGCCAGCAGGTAGTTTAACGACGCGATTTTCCGCCGCCACGGCAGGTGCGACGTCACCTTCAACCACTTGGCGTGCTGGTTGAACATCGAATCGATGATGTGGATGAAGGCCTCGTAGCAGTTGAAGAGCCCATGCCGCCCGGTGAGCAGGTAGCCTTCCAGCCAGCCTTCGCATTGGTGCTCGCTGAGCATTTCCATCACGCGCCCGGCCGGCGCGAGGAATTCGTCGTTCGGAACGGTCGCGGCGTCCCATTGGCGTTGGGTCACCTGAAAGAGGGCTTCCAAGCCATTGGAGAGAGTCTCATCCGGACCAAAGATCCGGAAATTCCGCTGCTCACCGTTCAACTTCGCCACATCGCGCAGGAACGGCCCCAGCACATGCGTGTCGCCGACGCCGCCCGCCCCCGGCGAGGGCACGTCCGCCGCGTAGTCGCGGAAATCCGGCATCCGCAGGTCCCGGAGCAGACTGCCGCCGTTGGCGTGGGGATTCGCGCCCATGCGCCGTTCTCCTTTGGGCGCAAGTTCGGCCAGTTCCGCTTTCAAGCGGCCCTGCTCATCGAAGAGTTCCTCCGCCCGGTAGCTCCTCAGCCAGTCTTCCAGGAGTTTGAGGTGCCCCGGATGGGTGGCCGGGTCGGTAATGGGCACCTGGTGCGAACGAAACGTGCCTTCAACCTGCAGGCCATCGACCACTTCCGGTCCTGTCCAGCCCTTGGGCGAATTGAGGACGATCATCGGCCAACGCGGACGGGTGAGGTTGCCGTGGAGGCGGGCTTCCTGTTGAATATGCTTTATCTGTTCCACCGCGGTATCCAGCGTCGCGGCCATGGCCTCGTGCATCAGTTCGGGCTCGTGACCTTCGACGAAGTAGGGCGTCCATCCGTAGCCGCGGAGCAACTGTTCCAATTCTTCGCGAGTGATGCGGGCGAGGACGGTGGGATTGGAAATCTTGTAGCCGTTAAGGTGCAGGATCGGCAGCACCGCGCCGTCGGTGGCTGGATCGAGAAACTTGTTGGAATGCCACGCCGTGGCCAGTGGTCCGGTTTCCGCCTCGCCATCGCCCACGACGCAGGCCACGACGAGATCGGGATTGTCGAACACGGCGCCAAACGAATGGCTGAGCGAATAGCCCAGTTCGCCGCCCTCGTGGATCGAGCCCGGACACTCCGGCGATGCATGACTAGGAATCCCTCCGGGAAACGAAAACTGCACGAAGAGCTTCCGCAGCCCAGCTTCATCCTGGCTGATATCCGGATAGATCTCGCTGTAAGTGCCCTCGAGATAGGTGTTGCCCACGACGGCCGGGCCGCCGTGTCCGGGGCCGGAGACGTAAATCATGTCGAGGTCGTATTTCTTGATGACCCGGTTCAAGTGCACGTAGATGAAGTTCTGCCCGGGCGTGGTGCCCCAGTGCCCCAGCAGCATATGCTTCACATCGGGAAGCGTCAGTGGCCGCTTCAGCAGCGGATTGTCGTAGAGATAAATCTGGCCGACCGAGAGATAGTTAGCGGCACGCCAATAGCCGTCCATCTTCCGCAGCAGTTCCGGGTTCAGAGTCTTCGTTCCCATTTTCATGTTTTCCATTCAGACAACCTTCGCTGTCCGGGCGAGCCGGACAACCTTCACCATCTCCAGAACGAAGAGCGGGATAGCGCCGATGGCGAGAAGCACCAAGCAATCGGCGAGCGGCATCGGCGATGTTCTCAGGAGGCTGCCCAGAGTCGCGTTGTGCTGGCTCCACATCTGAAGACCGATAGAACCGGCAACCACCAGGAGGAGATTGACGTTCGTCAAAAGAGAGATTCGCCAGACCGGGTTACTTTCACTGCGGGCGCCGAAGGACCGCAGGAGTTCGGCAAAGACCAGCACGGTGAAAGCGTAGGTCCGGGCCGCTTCCGGGACACCGGTCCTCAGCACATAGAAGTAAACCGCGAAGGTGACGCCGGCCGTGAGGAAGCCTGTGAGGAACATCGGACGTAGGAAACTGCGGTTCGTTATGCGCTCAGAGCGAGGGCGCGGGTGGCGTTTCATCACGTCGGGGTCGATGGGGTCGGTGGCCAGGCAGAGTGCGGGCAAGCCGTCGGTGACGAGATTGATCCAGAGCAGGTGAATCGGCAGTAGCGGCGCCGGCAGGCCGATCGTTACGCAGACGGTCATGAACAGCAGCTCACCAGTGTTGCCCGCCAGCAGGTACTGGAGCGTTTTGCGAATATTGGCGTAAATGCTCCGGCCCTCTTCCACGGCATCGACGATCGTGGCGAAGTCGTCATCGGTAATGATCATGTCCGCCGCTTGCTTGGTGACCTCGGTGCCGGCTTTCCCCATGGCAATGCCGATGTCGGCGCCCTTGATGGCCGGGGCATCGTTCACGCCATCGCCTGTCATGGCCACGACGGCTCCGGTGGCTTTCAAGGCGCGAACAATGCGCAGCTTATGCTCGGCGGTGACGCGGGCATATACAGCGTTCTTGGGCGCTCGCTTGCGGAGTTCGTCGTCGGACATCTTGTCCAAATCGACACCCGCGATGGCCGCGCTTGCGGCGGAAGCGATCCCGAGTTCTCGCGCGATGGCCTGCGCGGTATCCGGATGGTCACCGGTGATCATCACCACGCGGATTCCGGCGGCTCGACACGTCGCGAGGGTATTCTTGGCCTCGGGCCGGGGCGGATCGTACATCCCCGTCAGCCCGATGAAGACGAGTTCGCGCTCCACGGCGTCCGCGGTGAGGTTGGCGGGCGCCGCGTTATCCAGGTCGCGCCAGGCCGAGCCGAGCACGCGCAGGGCTTTCTTCGCCATCGCGGAGGTCTGCGCCAGGATGTGCTCCCGGTCCTGTTCCGTCAGAGCGCGGATACCTGTGCTTGTGTAAAGGCTGGTGCAACGTTCCAACAACGCGCCGGGCGCGCCGTTGACGAACACTCGGAGCTTTCCGTCTGGTTTCCGCCGGATCACCGCGCTCCGCTTGCGGTCGGAATCGAATGGAATCTCGTGCTGCTTCGGCAAATCCTTCTCGATGCGCTTCCGGTCACCGCCGGCTTTGCCGCCAGCCGCCAATAATGCGCCTTCGGTGGGATCGCCAACGGTATTCCACGCGCCGTCTTTTTCGACGAGATGCGCATTGTTGCAGCCAAGAAGAACGGTCGCGAGTTCCAGCAATGGCACGAGATGCGGCGCTTCCGCTTTCTTTCCCTCGAAGCGGACTTCGCCATCCGGTCCGTAGCCTTCGCCGGTGACTTCGTAGAATTGGTCGGCAACGTAGAGAGCGCGCACAGTCATCTCGCCGACGGTCAATGTGCCGGTTTTGTCGGTGCAGATGACGCTGGTCGAGCCGAGCGTTTCGACTGCGGCCAGTTTGCGCACTAGCACGCGGCGGCGGGCCATGCGCAGCACACCCAGTGAAAGCGCCACGGTGACCACCGCCGGCAACCCTTCCGGTACGGCAGCCACGGCGAGAGCGACCGAGGTCATGAACAACTCCAAGGGCTCGATCCCGCGCAGCAGCCCCAGCCCGAACAGCATCGCGACGATGCCCAACGCCACCCAGACGAGAATGCGCCCGAACGAGTCGAGTCTCCGTTGCAGCGGCGTGCCCTTCTCCGCGCCCGCATCTTCTATCAGTCCCGCGATGCGCCCCAACTCGGTCTTCATCGACGTGGCAACGACCACCGCCTGGCCGGTGCCCGCTGCGACACTCGTGCCCATGAACACCATGTTTTCGCGGTCGCCGAGCGGGAGATCGCCCTGCTGCAGAGTCGCAGGCTGTTTCGACACGGCTTCCGACTCGCCGGTCAGGGCGGATTCGATGCACTTGAGCGAAGCTGCCGCTAGAAGCCGGGCATCCGCCGCGACCACGTCGCCAGCTTCCAGCGCCAGGATGTCACCGGCGACGATTCCCGATGCAGGAATAGAAGTGACTTCCCCCTCGCGCCGAACCTTGGCCAGCGGCGCGGTCATCTTCTTGAGCGCCGCGATGGACTTCTCCGCGTTGAACTCCTGATAGAACCCAATAGCGGCGTTAAGGCCCACGATGACGAGGATGGCAATGGCGTCCACCGCTTGCCCCAGCAAGCCCGAGATCACACCGGCGGCAATGAGAATCCAGATGATGAGACTCTTAAACTGGGCAAGGAGAATCTGCAGCGCGCTGATACGCTCGCCTTCTTTCAACTCGTTCGGGCCGTCAGCCGCGAGGCGCTGTGCCGCTTCCTGCGCAGACAGTCCGTTCGCCGAAGAACCGAGATGCTTCAGCACATCCTCGGCAGACCAGTTATGCCAGGCACCGGCCTTGGGATGTTCGGCTATGGGGACAGGCTGGGTCATGTCAGTACGCTATCGAGAGAGCATCTGTAGAGCGCAAAATAGGCACCCATCTGACGCAGCAGTCTTGAAGTGAGAGTCTTGTTCACAGTCTCGCAACTCAATCACAGCTTCAATCTCCGCAGCCGCAATGCGTTGCCGATGACCGATACGGAACTGAGACTCATCGCTGCGCCGGCAATAATCGGGCTGAGCAGCAAGCCGAAGAACGGGTAGAGGACTCCTGCCGCCAACGGAATACCCAGGGCGTTGTAGAGGAACGCGAAGAATAGATTTTGTCGGATGTTTCGCATGGTGGCCCGGCTGAGACGGATGGCCTTGGCTATCCCGCGGAGATCACCTTTGACGAGAGTGACGCCCGCGCTTTGCATGGCCACATCGGTGCCGGTGCCCATCGCAATGCCGACTTCTGCTTCGCTGAGAGCGGGTGCGTCGTTGATGCCGTCGCCGGCCATCGCGACATGTTTCCCCTCCGCGCGCAGCTTCTTGACATGGGAAACTTTCCCGGCGGGTTCGGTCCCCGCTACCACCGCATCAAGGCCGAGTTCTTTGGCCACAGCATCGGCCGTAAGGCGGTTGTCGCCGGTGAGCATGACGAGCTGCAACCCGAGCGCGTGGAGGTCGCGAACGGCTTCGGCTGTGGTGGATTTGATGGGGTCGGCGACGGCCAGAATTCCAGCCGGCTTGCCATCGATCGCGACGAACATCGCGGTCTTTCCCTCTTCTTGAAGCTTCACCGCCGACGCTTCCAGTGGCTCCAGACCAGTGATCTTTTCGTTTCGCAGGAACTCCGGCTTGCCGACCATTACCGCTCGACCCGAGATGGCGCCGGCAACACCGCCCGCCGTCACCGAACGGAAGTCTGTCACGGTCGCGAGAACGAGTCCTTGCTCCTTAGCTCCTTGAACAATCGCGGCGGCGAGCGGGTGTTCGCTGTTCTGCTCCAGTGAGCCGGCGAGACTCAGGAATTCCTTTGCGTCGAATCCGCCGGTGGGTAGGACATCCACGAGCTTGGGCTTGCCCTCCGTGAGCGTGCCCGTCTTGTCCACCACGAGCGTGGTGACTTTCTCCAGCCGTTCGAGTGCCTCGGCGTTTTTCACGAGCACGCCCTCCTGCGCGCCGCGTCCGACACCGACCATGATGGACATGGGCGTAGCAAGCCCGAGGGCACACGGACACGCAATGATGAGCACCGCGACGGCGTTAACGATCGCGTGCGCGAATCTCGGCTCCGGTCCAAGCCACATCCAGACCACGAAGGTGAGCAGCGAGGCCGTTAGCACCGCCGGCACGAAGATGCCTGCGACCTTATCGGCGAGACCTTGAATCGGCGCGCGGCTACGCTGGGCTTCGGCAACCATGTTCACGATCTGCCCAAGCAACGTGTCGTTACCAACTCGTTCCGCGCGCATGACGAAACTGCCGGTGCCGTTCACGGTGCCGCCCGTCACTTTGTCGCCAATGTTCTTTTCGACCGGGAGCGGTTCACCGGTGACCATGGACTCTTCCACGCTGGAGTGACCTTCGACGACGACGCCATCGACCGGAACCTTGTCACCTGGAACCACGTGCAACCAGTCACCGACCTTCACCTGGTCGAGCGGGACCTCATGATCGCCCCCAGGCGCAACTTGGCGCGCCGTGGGCGGCGCGAGATTCAGCAACGCTTTTATGGCGCTGCCCGTGCGGCTGCGAGCACGGAGTTCAAGCACCTGACCAAGGAGCACCAGGACAACGATCACCGCTGCGGATTCAAAGTAGATGGCAACCTTGCCCCCATGTCGCATCGTGTCGGGGAATACGCCGGGCGTGAGCATGGCTACGGCGCTCAAGACGAATGCCGCACCGACACCAATGCCGATCAGCGTGAACATATTTAAGTGGCGCGTCACGACGGAGCGCCAGCCGCGGTGCAACAACGGCCAGCCTGCCCATCCGACCACGGGTGTGGCGAGTGCAAATTGCATCCAACGTGAGGCGTTGCCACCCACCCAGGGTTGCCTGCCCAGGGGCGGGATCAAGTGAGCCATGGCCAGGACAAACACCGGGAACGCGAGGCCGGCGCCGATCCAAAAGCGTCTTGTCATGTCGCGCAGTTCGGCGCTTTCCCCGTCATCCGTGGCCGCCGTTACCGTCTTCAGCTCCAGTGTCATGCCGCACTTGGGACAATTGCCGGGATGGTCCTGCTGGACTTCCGGGTGCATCGGACAGGTGTAAATGGATTTGGCTGCCGATTGTGCGACCGGTGCGGTCAAGCGGGGCGCGGCCTTATCGTCCACCGGCGTACTTCGAATCGTGTCTGTGGCCATGTTAGTTCCGGTCTTTGCAGTGGTGTCACAGTCTGCAATCGAGACAGCCGTGCGTCTTGATTTCAGCGAACTGAACGATTGGGGGCCGTCCAGTGCCCGCCAATCAGGTCGAAGCTGCCTCTTTCATAATCTTCACAATCGTGTCCTCTACTTCCTGTGCCACCCCTTCTAGTTGTGGCGTATTGAACATCGCCAGGAGGGTGGTGGGCTTCAAAGTGGCTAGAATGGCGTTACCGCCCTCCTCGTAGATGGAGATCCGGCATGGCAGCGCGGTGGAGACGCTCATGTTCTGGTCGAGAACCTTCTTCGCTTGTTGAGGCTGACAGACCTCGAAGATCAGACACTCCCGTTCGAACGCCGCGCCCTTCTTCACCATGGTCTCCTTGAGGTTGTGGACCTGCATGACGCCGAAGTGATTGGCCTGCACGGCAGCGTGCAAGGTAACCGCAGCTTCAGCCACGGATTTGTTGGTAGACAATTTGATCAGCATAGGTTCCTTTCGGGCTGAATCGTTCAATTTGCAGGCGGGGTCGTGAACACCCGGCTACTTGCTGGAGCGTTTGTTCAGCACGACGACCAGCAGCACCACCAGAAGTATGGTGATCACCACTGCCCAAGGCCACATTCCTCCGCCCATCCATCCGCCCATCCATCCGTCATGGTTCATCATGAAGTCCCGCTCGCTACGCTGCGATCAGCCTCCCGTGGTCATCCGGGCCGTGGCCGGAAGCAGCAGTGCCATTTCAAATAGCCGCCACAGGGCTACAGCCCCGTTCGTCGTGGACAACGTGACGCTCAGCAATCACTTCTGTTCCTTGTCAGCGCCGGCCGATTTGTCGTCCATGTCCTTCATGCCCTTCATCATCGGGCACTGCGACATCGATTCCTTGCCCATCTGCATGTGCTGCATCAAGTGCTGCATCATCGCCTCCTCCATCTGGGCCTTTCGCGCATCCATGGCGATCCGGTGTTCCACCATTTGGGTGAGGACGGCGGCCATAAGGCCCGTCTTCTGTTCCTCTCGCGCGCGGTTCATGTTGGCTAGTTGCTCGGTGAGCTGAGCGTCTTGAGCCTTAATGTCGTCCTTCATGTCCTGTTTCTGCTTCTTCATTTCCTGGCAGCGCTCCATCATTGTGGCCGCTGTCATGGTTTTCCCCTTCGCAGGCTCCAGGGTTTGCGCGCGGACTGGGGACCAGATGGCCAGGGCCAAGGCGAGGCCTGAACGGATGGCAAGAGCCGTTTTCGTTTGGTTCTTCATGTTCTGTCGCCTTCTTCATGACGTGAGGAGCTTATCCACAGCAGCCTCCCGACTTGCGCTCCGGCCTGGCACCGGCGGGCGTCGACAGAAACTTCTGTCGGCAGTGGTCGCTGCAAAAATAGAATGTCTGTCCACTTCGTTCGGCGTGGAGAGCGGTTGCTTCGTCTACGGTCATTCCGCAGCTGGGGTCTTTGGTCACGATCTTCGTTTCTTTCATGGTCATGTTCACTTTCTCATAGTTCCGGCTCTTCAGTCTCGATCGGCGAAGGTTTTAACCTATTGCTCCGGCACCCACGGCATGAGACTTCGACTGGATACAAAGCATCAAATCGTTCCAGGATTTGACGAATGCCTCAGCACCCTCTCGCTGGAGTTGCTCGGCCAACTTGCCGGCGTCGATGCCAACGCGGGCGAAACGGTCCAGGGCGGACTCGCAGTCTCCGCCATCGACGGGTAAAGCACTGGGAATTTGCCCATGATCCGCAAACGCCAGCAAGGTGGCCTCGGGCATCGTGTTGACGGTGTCCGGAGCCGCTAGACCTTGAATGTAGAGAGTGTCCGAAGCCTTCGGGTCTTTCGTTCCTGTGCTCGCCCAGAGCAGTCGTTGGGCGCAAGCGCCCTTGGCCGCCAGTTGAAGCCACTCCGGCGACATCAGTAGATCGCGATAAGCCTTATACGCCCGCCTGGCAACAGCGATGCCAAGGCAGTTTCTCAATCCACCGGGTTCCTTGCCTGCAATCGCCTTATCCCAGCGGCTGATAAAGATGGACGCCACGGAATGGACCGCCGGATTGAGCCCGGCTTTGATCCGCCTTTCAATGCCCCGCATGTAGGCGCCGGCAGCTCTCAAATACTGATCGCGGGAGAAGAGCAAGGTTACATTGACAGGAATTCCAGAGAAGATGGCCTCTTCAATCGCGGAGAGTCCTTTCGGAGTTCCAGGAATCTTGATGAACAAATTCGGCCGGTTCGCCGAAGCGAATAACTGTTTGGCGGCCGCAAGCGTCTTCTCAGGATCGTCCGCCAGAAGCGGAGATACTTCCAACGACACCCATCCGTCCAGACCGTTCGTGGCATCGTGAATGGTACCGAACAGATCGGCGGCCTTCGTCAGATCGTCTAGCGCGAGCTCGAAAAACAGCTCTTCACTTAGCTCCACGGGCTTCCCGCGAATCGCTTCATCGTAGAATCCGGTGTCGCGGATGGCATGATCGAAGATGCTCGGATTTGAGGTATGCCCGGTAATTGACAGTTCGCGAATGTAACGTTCGAGCGTGCCGCTTGTGAGTAATCCTCGTGTAATATTGTCGAGCCAAAGGCTCTGACCCATATTGTGCAGTTGCTCTGTGGGTTTCGTGTTCGCCTCCAATTCGAATACCCCGCTCCGGCACCCCGGAACCTCATGGGCATCGGCGCCGCCGGACCACTGCTGACCTAAACGTCGCTCAGGGAATGGGCCGAATTATGCTCGGTTTCGTGCAGCCAGTATGGAGGTCGCCCGTAGGCAGTGTAGAGCCGGTCTTCATACTCTCGGGTAATCGCCATGGATTCGACGTATTGCGGGGCCTCCTTGATGGTCTCCCGCGAGAGGCCAACGTAGACTTTAGAGTCCGTCCAGCTAACCCGGTCAATCCACGCGGGCGAGAAGAGCACCTTCTTGCCGGGCCACCAATTCCGCGTTGCCACCTCGATGTATCGAATAGCCCAGGCTTCATCGTCCAAGACGAACCCGTTCACATGACCGATTTCACCATCAGAGGCTTCGATATGATAGCCCGTAACGGCTTCGCTACTGCGCAGATTCGAATCCGTCGATTCACTCCATACGCTATCCGCCATCGCTTTTCTAGCGGCAGTTGTTGGCATCGCCAGACCGGCCGGGTAGAACGATGCGCCCCACAGATAGGGACCACCCCAGTAATAGGGATAGCCGTAATACCCGAGGAATGCGGCCTCGTGCTGACGAGAGACGGGCTTGTGTGTGTCGATGTCAGGGCTATTCTCAACCTGCTTCTTGGTTAGAGCCACATCCAGCCGCCTGGATGGCCAGTCCGTATGGACCACGGAGATTGGAGAGACCAGTACGCGCCTACCGCCCAGCCAGCCGCCTGTGTCTACCGCGAGGTAGCGAATCGCCCATGTCTCATCGTCGAAAAGAAAGTCGTCTACAGTACCAATCTCGCCATCTGGGGCTCGGATCACAAGACCTTTTAAATACGTAGCATTCGTAAGCATTGTCTTTGCCCTCCTGGGCGGTTGTTCACTCCGGCCCTGGTATCCCAATGATCCAGAGGCCAGCGTGCTATTTTGTGGCCGTTGCCGCTACCTCTGCCGCGTGCAGTGCCACTGTGACAGGCCGGGTACTTGCGATGATGTCTCTGGCTTTGTCGACTTGTGCCGTGGGGCCATGTACCGGCAATCGGATGAAGTACTGGGGCAAGACCGGCGCTTTTTGCTTGCTCTGCAACTTCAAGGACGACTGTGCACGCGGAGTGCCAACCCCGCTCATGTGCAAGGGAGGACGTTTCCGACGATCCCAGCAGCGCGCCCGCGCGGGGCTGCCCGAAGGACCACGAGGCAAATTCTGCATTTTTCGTGAGAAAGGTTACATGCGCTGTTGCCGCTTCGCTCTGCTGCCAACTTCAACAACCTTCGCGCAGGTTGCTGAAGTCCTCCGCAACACCCTCGGCCCGAACCGTTGCCGCGTCGCGCTCGTCGAGCAGCCGGAGATGGTGCCCGACGTGCCTGAGCAAAGATGCCGCGACGGACGCGTGCGATAGAGTACCGATAAGTGGGCCACAGACAAGATGCAATTAGTGGTGATCGCCGCCCTGTCCTTACAACGTCGTTGCCTCTGGTGGCGATCGAAAGCGGCATACCAAGTGGTTGGGCGGGGCTACGACAATGTCGTCATGCGGCGCTTGATGTCGCGCTGCCGCCGCTCGCCATCGCTGCAATGGGAGTTCATCCCGAGGCCGGCTAACGAGATGAAACCATGAGCAGCGCAAAACTAGTCGCCGACGGTGAGCTGGAGATGCTCCAGCACAAATCCTTCAGCTATTTCTTGTATGAGACGAATCCAGACAACGGGTTGGTGATCGACAAGACCGCAGCGGATTGGCCTGCCAGTGTTGCCGCGACCGGCTTCGCATTGGCGGCTTACCCCGTGGCTGTTGAGCGTGGATTTATGCCGCGTGCCGCGGCGGTAGAACGAACGCTGACCACGTTGCGTTTTTTCTGGAACAGCCCGCAAGGTCCCGAACCCGATGCCACCGGTTATCAGGGCTTCTATTACCATTTCCTCAGCATGCGGACCGGCCGGCGCGAATGGCAATGCGAACTGTCAACGATAGATAGCGCTTTCTTGCTCGCTGGCGCGTTGACGGCGGGAGCGTATTTCGACGCGGATACTCCCGACGAGCATGAAATCCGCGACCTCGCCGAAAAACTCTATTGCCGCGCGGACTGGCAATGGGCGCAGGACGGCGGCGCAACGGTTACGCATGGCTGGAAACCCGAAAGCGGATTTCTCAAATTCCGTTGGGAAGGCTACGATGAGGCGATGCTGCTGTATACCCTGGGGCTGGCGTCACCCGCACATCCTCTGTCCGAGAGTTCCTACGCCGCGTGGACTTCGACGTACCGGTGGGAACACTGTTACGGATATGAATATCTTTACGCCGGGCCGTTGTTCACGCACCAACTCTCGCATATCTGGATTGATTTTCGCGGCATTCAGGACGCGTTCATGCGTGGCAAGGGCCTCGACTACTTTGAGAACAGCCGTCGCGCAACTTATGTGCAACAACAGTACGCGATGGACAATCCGCTCAAGTTCGTCGGCTATGGCCGCCACTGCTGGGGAATTACCGCGAGCGACGGCCCCGGCCCCGGCACGGCCAAACTGAGCGGGATCGAGCGCCAATTCTTCGATTACGTGGGACGAGGCGTGCCGTATGGGCCCGACGACGGCACCATCGCGCCGTGGGCTGCGGTGACATCGCTGCCGTTCGCCCCCGAGATCGTGTTGCCCGCGGTGGACTATTACATCAACCAGGTTAGACTAACCCATTTCAACCCCTACGGCTTCAAAGCGACGTTTAACCCGACCTACCCAGTGGAACCTAGCAATCCTCATGGGTGGGTATCACCATGGCATTACGGTCTGAATCAAGGGCCCGTTGTCTTGATGATCGAGAACTATCGTACCGGCTTATTGTGGCGATTGATGCGAGACTGCCCTTACGTCGCCAGCGGTTTGCGGCGAGCGGGCTTTGGCGGGGGTTGGCTATGATTGGGCCGAATCTTCGAATTGCGATTGGGTCCAGAACAAAGTTGACAGTGAAATCATGAGCAGAACACCCCGTGTCAGCCACCCGATTTACAGCCTTCTACCTACAGAGATCGAAGGGTTTGATTCACTGCGGAACTTGCCTTGGATATGCACTGGTCGTGGAATCATGCGACCGACGAAGTATGGCGAACGCTCGATCCCGAACTGTGGGAGATCACGCATAACCCCTGGGTCGTTCTGCAGACGGTCTCGCGCGATCAGATCGAGCGCGTGTTGGCCGATCCCGCTTTCCGGAAGAGCGTAGATGGTCTCGTCGAAGCCAGTCGGCGGGCGGCGGCAGCGCCCGCGTGGTTTCAACGGAATCATTCGGAAGGTCCACTGACCTGCGCCGC
>JBDTPK010000030.1:0-13229 GCA_039932735.1 Nitrospirota bacterium | reverse complement strand
TCAGCGGAGCGGCGTGAATCAGCACGCATGACGATGGCCCGCTTACCGGGCCCACAGTTTCACCACCCCCACGCACCCCAGATACAGCATGAGCGAGCCGATCATGGAAGGCCAGAACCCAACTTGGGGAACGGCCAGAATCATAGTGACGACGTAGACCACCCAGGGCGGGACAAACCATAGCAAGTTTTTCGCGTAGCTGACGATCGCGTCATTACCACCGTTTAGATAAATCAGGACGAACGTGGCGCCGGTAATGGCAGGGAAGGTGCTGGCGAAGGCGGCGAGGAACGAGCGGCCTTGAGACCCGAGGTAGGTGGAGAGACTGACAATCGTCCCACCGAGAAGGAAATAGAGCAGGTACTTTCCGAATTCACCCATCGCGGTTCTCCTTGTTGAGAGCGTCTATGCCGATCTACGATAACGCGAATCTCACCGCGCTGTACATGACGATGACTTCGACCGCATGTGCCAGGATTGTGATGTAGAGATTACGTGTGCGTAGCCAGATGATTCCCCAGATCAAGCCGTCCCAGACAGCAATCCAGTGGAGATAGTGGAAAGTATTTACCATGAAAGGATCGAACGCAAATATGAGTGCAGAGGCAACGAGGGCCAAAGGCGAGAAACGCTGGGCCATGCCGGATCGCCATAGCCTCGATTCGAGCGCCGCCAGCCGTCCGAGAAGAAATCCGCGAAAATTCACTTCTACAAAGAGGGCGATGGCACAGATGAACCAGGGGAGCATAACGAGGAGAGGGAGTCTGCCATGCAGCGTGGTTTTGAGGAAATGGATGTCATAGCCCAGATGCGGATAGACCGAGAGAATGATGAACGTATTCAGGCAGCCGAGTAGCAGGCCTGTCAGCAGTCCCCAGCGGAGGCCATCTCGCCCATTCGTTCTCAGCAGCCCAAGTCGAATGACGAAATCGTGGTTGTGAAAGGCCCAAACACCTATGGCAAGGTAGGCGACGATCTGTGGCACAAATTGGACCAGCGGCTGTTCTTGAAGTGAGACGGGAAGGGTGTAGAAGCCGACGGTCGCGGTCGTAGGGAGCAGCGCGAGCGCTGCTCCCCATTCTTTGGCCTGAGTCGGCGGCGCGGGCGGATCAGGCTCCATCGAAGAAGTTGTTAGTTCAGTTGGAGGTTATAACGGTCGAGTGTCGTGGCTTTGTGCCTCGCGAGGTTGGAGAGAGACTTGTTGTAATCGACGGTGGCGCGCAACTCGTTCCCTTGGGCCGTCGAGAGATCGCGTTGAAAGTCGAGGACAAAGCGTGTGGTGCTGAGCCCCACTTTCAGGCGCTCTTGCTCCGCCTGCAACTGCTTCTCTGACATAATTCTGGCCGATCGAGTGGTTTCGATCCGCTTAAAATCCGTCTGGACGCGCCGGACTGCTTCACGCACACCCACGATGATCTGCTGCCGTACATTCACGAGCGTCGCTTCGGCGTTCTTCGCCTCCCGTTGTCGCTTGTTGTAGGTGCTCCAGGCTGAGCGGTTGCCGAGTGGGTAGCTCAAGACGAGGCCTGCTCCATAATTGTAGAAATCTCCGCTGAAGTTACTGTTCACCGAGCTGCCGTAGTCTCCCCCCAGTCCTGCCATTCCCATCGTGCCTTGGAACGAGAGATTCGGGAGAAGCTGATTTTTGGAAAACTTGGTGTTGAGATCGCTCGTCTCCATATTCTTCTTTGCCTGGACGATTTCCGGCCGCCGCTCAATGGCCGTGTCGATGGTTTCTTGCAGGCTGAGGGGTTCGAGCGTCACGACCGGTTGGTCGAGCGGGGTCAAGCGCAGGTCTTGACGCAGATCCTCTTCCCCAGGATTGAGCAATCGGCGTAGCTGATCTTCCTGGTCTCGAATCGTTTTCTCCGCAATCAGGACCTGCTCGACTCGCGATGCAACGGCCGCTTCGGCTTGCAAGACATCGACGATCGACATGATGCCGGCCTTGGCCTTCGCGCGGTTGGTGGCCAAGAGTTCCTGCGCCGCTTTCAAGGCGGCTTCGGTAACTTTCAGGTTCCCATTGGCGAAGACCACTTCCCAATAGGTTTGTTCCACCGTGGCCAGGACGGTGAGGACACGATCGCGAAAGACATGTTCTTCCACGGTGGCATTATTCTGTGCGACGCGGATGAAGGTCTTGTTGATGTCGATGCCGGCGTTGCGGAGGAGCGGTTGCGTGAGGGTGAGTGCGACCCCCCCGGTCCAGGACGGATTGAACAAAAAGGATCCGAAACTGCCACATCCTGGGCTGCCGGCTGGTCGTCCAAAACACCCTCGAGTCCCAGAGACATTATTGCGAGCGGGACTATAGTTTAGGTCGACGTTGCCGCCTGTCAACAAATTCGTCGTGGCATCAAGCGTCACAGAGTGGTTCCGTTGGTCGAAGGCCGTGACATCATTGAGCGGTCCCTGTGAAAAGCCGAACACAGGCCGGTTGAGTGGGGTGGCGGTCCGGCTGTATTGGCCGTTCACGCTCAGAGTCGGATCGAATTTGGCTTCTTCGACGGTGATGTCGGCCAACCGGCTCTCCTTCGTTTGGCGGCTGATCGTGATGTCCAGATTATGTTTCAGCGCTTGAAGGGCTGCGTCGGCGAGGGAGATGGTTTCCTGTCGTTCTGCGGGGGGGGTGTTGCCGATCTCTAGCCCCCAACTGAGTCCAGGTGAGAGGATGAGTCCAACGCCGAGAGCATAGCTACACGTGCGCCACCATCTCTGCATTCTGATACCCTGGTCCATAACCCCTCCCTTTGATAGACAATGAAAATCTCTGCATTCTATAATGATGTTATGCGAACCTGTCATGGGCTAACTGGAGCGGGATTACAGGGCCATCTGGTCAAGCGGCCCATTCTGTCGGTCTTAGTGCTTCCGGCGGCGCTGGCGGTGTTGATCTTATTCTTGCTTGCGCTCCCGTCATTGAGCTCGCAGGCCCGGGGGCAATCGACCTCAAGCGTTCGTTCATTCGATGGTGGGGTCTCGCCACTGTTCAAACTGCCCGGCATAGGCAGTCTCTATGTCGATAATCAAGGCACGCAGGGATTTTTGTACAATCCAGGAAATAATTTCCAGTCATTTAGCTTTCGGAATCCCACAACCGGCCAGGCATGGAGCGGGGCGGTGAACACGTTCGGGCCGCAGCTTTCGATCGGACTCATCCAAGGGGCCAACCAGGTCGGCTCACCGACTGTCCTTCCCGGCCCTCCCCGTCAAACCGAGCCGGTGTCTATGATTCAGTCGACGATTCTCGACGACATCCCCTGACAGAACGTTAAAGGCAATGATCGCCAGCTTCGTTCTCAAGAACCGCAACGGGTGAAATATGAAAGGTGAACGTAGGATTGTCAAGTGCTTTTCCTCCGAAACGTTGTACGTGTACCGATTCACGTCTCACGGATCAAGGAGCATTCGTCAATTGCCAGGTGAGTGCGAGCATATAGCGAGCGGCGGTCTGGAGGATGTCAGGATTTATGGAGTCGGCGGTGTCGGTGGGTTGATGAAAGTGTGGGTGGACTCCTCCGCTGACAATGGTGACGGTTGGGACCCCGGCCTCTTTGAACGGCACGTGATCGCCTCCGGGGAAAAATCCGTACACATCGAGCTTGTCGGGTAGGCCTGCCGTTTGTCCTGCTTCGAGCGCAACGCTCTTTTCGAATCCTGTGACACCGATCGTCAAGCGTCCGTTCCCAGCTCCCGCATGGTCGATGTTGATCATGCCTTTGGTCGAGCTGATCGGAGCGGCCAGTCGTTGGAGATAGAGTCGAGATCCGACAAGCCCCTGTTCCTCTCCGCTAAACGAGACGAATAAGACAGTCCGTTTGCCTCTTACGCCTGCCTTGGCCATGGTGCGAGCGACTTCCAACATCACGGCTGTGCCTGAGGCGTTATCGTCGGCGCCGGGAAAGAGCAAACCAGCCTGCCGTCCGAAGTGGTCACGGTGCGCGCCGACCACAATGATCTCCTGTGTCTTCTCCGGATCGTTTCCAGGCAAGAAGGCGAGTACATTCATGAGGAGGCCTTCATCCGAGCGCGTCTGCCAATAGAGAGAGCCATCATGTCCGGTGCTGATCGATTGTGCGGCAGGGGAGCGGTTCAGATTTTCTTGTAATGCATGCAGCCGACTTGGTTGTGCCTGATCGGGAGCGGTGAGGATCTGCTCGGCTAAAGCGGTATTGATCCAGGCTCCTGGGATCGTTTCCGATTGGGGAGAGAGTCCATAAAAAGCGCTCGGTTTTCCAGTGACGCCGCGCCGCACCTCATAGGGGCTGAGCACTGGTCCTGTAGCCGTGAGGTAGGCGCTCGCGCCGTTCTGTCGCGCGAATCGTACCTTGTCGGCGTGGCTGACAGTTCCCTTGTAGTGTGTGGGTGTGCCGCGGAGAAACAACACAATCGCGTTGGCCGTATCGACTCCGGCGTAGTCGTCGATGCCTTGCGTCGCGTCTATGATTCCATAGCCGACAAACACAATCGGTCCATGGACTTCAGCAGAGGGCGAGTCGAGGATGGGGAGATAGTCAGTTCCGAGCTGCTTGCTGAGCGAGGCACTGGCTGTGGAAATACGGAGCCGCGTGTTCGGTGCAATCTTTGGCGCCATGATCGCGGTGGTCATCAATCCGGTCGCTTCCCCATCGCGGCTTGGCTCCGTAGGATAGGTTGGATCGAGGTAAACGTTTGCCAATGAGAGGCCGGAAGCAAGAAATCGCTCAGCAATCCATTTCGCTGAGCTGGCGTCGTCCGCTGTTCCTGTTTGGCGACCGTTGAATGAAGAATTGCTGAGGGTTGTGATGTCGGCCAGCATGCGGTCGCTGGACAGGTTGTCGAGCGACCGACGCCATGCAGGTTGCTCTTCCTCCGACTGCGCGAAGACCTGCTCGCCGAATGGGAGGAGAAAGAGGATGATCCCCAGGAGAATGGTCACAAAAAGGGAGGAAAAGAGTCTGCGTATCACAGCGGTCATGCCCGTGGCCTTTCGAAGTAGCGCAGAACTATAGCATAGACCGGCTGGTTCATTGCAGTGTGGTTGCGGGCCAAGGTACTATGCCAAATTGTGAGGATGAAGAATCGATGACAGATCCAACCACACAATCGAAGCGTTCCCCGAACCGGCTAGGCGCAGAAGCCAGCCCTTATCTTCGACAGCATGCAGAGAATCCAGTGGCGTGGTACCCCTGGGGTGAGGAAGCCTTGTCGCGAGCGAAAGTAGAGGACAAGCCGATTGTATTGTCGATCGGGTACTCGGCCTGCCATTGGTGCCATGTTATGGCCCATGAATGTTTTGACAACGTCGAGATTGCCGGGATGATGAATCGGGACTTCATCAATGTGAAGGTGGATCGAGAAGAGCGTCCGGACCTGGATGATATTTACCAAAAGTCCGCGCAGGTGTTTCTGGGGCGGGGTGGCGGGTGGCCCCTGACGATGTTTCTCACGCCTGACCAAGAACCATTCTATGGGGGAACGTATTTTCCTCCGGCGCCTCGCTACAACCTGCCGGGATTTCCCGATGTGCTGCGTGGTGTGATCGAAGCCTATCGGAATCATCGAGATGATGTCCGCAAGAATGTGGAGAAGGTAAAAGCCGGGTTGCATCGAGTCGGCACTCCGCAGCCGTCGGATGAGCCCTTGACGGATCGCTTGCTCGACGAGGCGGCCAAGGACTTAGTGCAGTTTTTCGATCCGATTCACGGTGGATTCGGTGAAGGCCCAAAATTTCCGACGGTTCCTCCGCTCAGTCTGTTGCTCCGTCAGACCGCTCGGACTAAAGACGTCTCCTATCAAGAGCAGGTGCTTGTACAACTGAGAACCATGGCAGCTGGAGGAATCTACGATCATCTCGGCGGGGGTTTTCATCGTTATTCGGTGGATGGCCGGTGGTTGGTTCCCCATTTCGAGAAGATGCTGTACGACAACGCGCAGCTGATGCGGATCTATCTCGATGGATGGCGTCTTACGAAAGAGAACCGCTTTCGTGAAGTGGTGGAAGAGACGTTGGAATACGTCCGTCGTGAACTCACGCATCCGGACGGCGCATTCTTTGCCGCGCAGGATGCCGATAGTGAGGGGCATGAGGGAAGCTATTTTGTCTGGGATCCGGGAGAGATTGTGGCGGTGCTGGGGGCTGAAACGGCTGAGGAGTTCTGCCGGAACTATGGGGTGACGGAGAGCGGCAATTTTGAAGGCAAGAATGTGTTGAATCGGCTGGGCGAGATTCAAGACGGGTCCGACGCGCACACGGAAGTGGAGGCCTTGTTACGGCCTGCCAGGGCGAAATTGCTTGCCGTACGCGAGCAGCGGATGAAGCTGCAGCGGGATGAGAACGTGCTCACGAGCTGGAATGCGATGATGGTGTCCGCCTATCTCGACGCCTATCACGCATTCGGGATTCCCGCCTATTTGGCAGCTGCGGAACGAGCGCTCACGTTCCTGCTGGACTATGCAATTGAGCAGGGGCGAGTCTTTCGTACGGTGAGGGCGGGGAAAGGCCGCTTGAACGGCTATCTGGACGATGTGGCCTGCCTCGCCGCCGCATTGCTGGACGCGTTCGAGGCGACGTCGCATCGATGGTATCTGGATCAAGCCCGCGAGGTGACGGATCATCTGCTGGAGCGCTATTGGGATGAGGCTGCGAGTGGGTGTTTCTATACCAGTCACGACCACGAAGCCCTACTCCATCGCATGAAGTCCGGTACCGATAGTGCAATCCCGTCCGGTAATGCTATTGTTGCTTCAGTCCTGCTGAGATTGTCCTCCTTCACCAAAGAGCAGCGCTATCAGGACTTGGCCGAGCAGCTGTTCCGGGTGTTCCGGAACGTGATGGCGCACAATGCCTATGGCTCTTCGGCCATGCTCTGTGCGCTGGATTGGTATGTAACGACGCCGCGAGAGATTGTGGTCGTCGGGACTCGTGGCGAGGCGATGACCGAATCGTTGCTCTCAACAGTGTATCGGCGCTATCTGCCGAATCGTACCGTGTTGGTGGTCGATGCCTCTCGTCGTGCAGGGGAATACGATTTGGCGCTTGCTGTAGGAAAGACAAGTATGAATGGGCAGCCAACGGCATATGTCTGTCACCATCAGACCTGTTCTCCTCCTGTCACGGAGAGCAACCGATTGAGCCTGTTATTGTAGGGAGAGCGTTGTGGGCGTAGGCGACTCAGGCAAAGGTTTGTACGATCATCTCTACCGCCGATTCTTCGAGAAGCGCGCGTCACACCAGGGCTACGATTTTCAGCATGCTCCCGGAGGAAGTTCGCCGACACCAGTCGTCACGTTTCCGGATCGTCTTCGATGGTGGGCTTGGGGGCGATGGCAACGTCGAAAGGCGATCATGGCTGCCCGCGACCGGTTTCAGCAAGACATTCTCGATCTCAGGACACGGCCACCGAAATAAGAAGCGATTGAAAAGTTCATTGCAAATACATGTGGCATACACATGAAATCTAAGACGATCGTCAAGGCCTTTGTTGTGGTTGCATTGACTGCGATTGCTGGTGAGTGGAGCGTCGGTATCGAGTACTCCCACGCGATTCAGGCAGAGAGCCGGATGGAAAAAGAAGTCAATCTGAAAGGTCAGGCCCGAGGGGGGTTGTTTAATCGGTGGACCTTTGATCAGCAGAACCTTGGCGAGCCTCCTGCCGGGTTTTCGATGTTGGAATTTGGCGAGGGGCCGGCTGCGGACTGGACGATCAAGGCGGACCACGATGCTCCCTCGGCGTCCAACATTCTGACCGCGAATTCATCATGCCAGGTCGTGAGCTGTTACAGATTGATCGTCGCTGACGGGTTTCAGTATGAATATCCAGACGTGTCGGTCAGGGTGCGATTTCCCGTTCACGATGCGATGGGAGTGGGCGGTCTAGTGTTTGGGGTGAAGGATGCTGCGCATTTCTATGCGGCGGTGGTCGATCTGACGACGAAGACGTTGGAAGTGATCCGGGTGATGGATGGAGTGGAGACGAGACTCGGACGGTCGTCGATCGCACCCAAGGCGGTTCCCTGGCATACGTTGCGCATCCAGAGGAATACCATTCTCACCAAAGACTTTATCGAGACCTTCTTTGACGCGCAGCTTGCGGTGACAGTTGAAGATCAGTCGCTGGCGATCGGTCAGGTCGGGCTCTTGGTTCTCGGGTACACAGCACTGGAGTTCGATAGCCTGCACGCCGTTCCTCTTTTTTCTCAGCGACCGCTGTCTGCCCCGGCTGCGTATTAGCTGGACCCACGGCATCGCGCGTGATTGCGTTGTTGCTTGCATTTGGAGAGGCTGAGGAGTAGAGTGCCTCTCGTGTATCATCGCGAAAGGCCTGGTGGTGATACCACAGAGAGAGACGAGGTCTAAGACAGTTGTTGTTTTGGTTCTGCACGGGAATTTGATCGGAAGCCAGCCTTGAGCCGCCATGGTGTTAGCGTCTTCGGCCCATTCCTTCCTCACTTTGTTCTCGAGTCCAAGACAACACATATTCTCAAAGGAGGAGCCCAATGGGTTCGAAGATTTATGTCGGCGGTTTACCGTATTCCACCACTGAGCAGCAGCTGAGCGATCTGTTTGCTGTGCATGGAGCGGTGACATCATCCCGGATTATCACAGATAAGTTTACCGGCCAGTCCCGCGGGTTTGGATTCGTGGAGATGTCCGGGGACTCAGAAGCGCAGGCGGCGATTACCGCGCTGAACGGCACGGAGTTGGGCGGTCGCACGTTGACCGTCAACGAAGCGCGCCCACAGGAGCCACGCACTGGTGGCGGCGGCGGTGGTGGTCGTGGCGGTCGCGGCGGTGGTGGAGATCGGTACTAAGCCGTAACAAGTGGTTTACACATCGGGGCTGCCTATCCGGCAGCCCCGCTATTTCCTTCCTAGAATTGCCCATCAACGTGATGCGTTTCTCGGCCCTCTGATCAGGCCGGACCGTGCAGTCCCAGGAAGTGTTTCCTTACAAGGAGTCTTATGTCTACGTTTGCTGATATGAATCTGTCCCAGTCCCTTGCCCAGCGCCTGATACAGGCAGGCCTCACGACACCTACGCCGGTGCAAGAGGCTGCCATTCCGCTCGCGCTGAAAGGCCAGGACATTATGGCGCAAGCCAAAACCGGGAGCGGGAAAACACTGGCGTTTTTATTGCCGATCATTGAGCAAGTCATGCGGCGGGAAGCCTCAGCGCCTGCGCCTGGACCCTATACCAGGTCGGGACCATCCCATCTGTCTGGACCGAAGTTTTTGGTGCTGGCACCCACACGTGAATTGGCGCTCCAGATTGAAATGGAGTTGCGCAAGTATGCTCCGATGTCCGTCACCTCGTTGTCGGTGTATGGTGGGACGCCGATCGAGCGCCATTACCGCGCGTTGCAACGGCCGCCGGTGGTGGTGGTTGGCACGCCGGGTCGGTTGCTCGATCTGGCCGGTTCCGGCCACTTGAAGTTGGGTGGCGTGACGTTTCTTGTGATGGACGAGGCCGATCAGATGTTGGACCGCGGATTTTTGCGGGACATACAACGGATCATCCGTCTCCTCCCGGTGGAACGCCAGACTCTGCTGTTCTCCGCGACATTTTCAGGGGAGATTCAAACGCTTGCGCAGACCATGCAGCGCAATCCCACTCGTATTTCTGTCGATCCTGGGATCAGCACTCCGACCACAATTGTGCATGCCTACTATGTCGTGCCGGGGGACCACGCGCGTACGCAACTTGTACATACCTTGCTCCAGAGCGTGACGGGTGGCGGCCGCTCGATGGTGTTTTGCGATCAGAAGTATAAGGTGCGACGGCTGGCGGCCCATTTGGGCGGAGAGCCGGCTCTGGTCGGTGCGTTGACTGGCAATCACAGCCAAGCGCAGCGGGAGCGGACGCTCGGCGCTTTTCGGGCCGGACGACTCCGTTCGCTCGTGGCAACTGATGTGGCAGCCAGAGGCCTCGATATTCAGGATGTGACCCAAGTGATTCACTATGAGTTGCCAACCAACCCGAATTCCTATGTCCATAGAACGGGACGAACGGGTCGAGCAGAGAAAGAGGGGGCGACGTACTTGATTCTGTCTCAATCCGAAGAGCGAGAGTATCTTCGAATGGTGAGACAATTACGAATCGAGACGAAGAAACTCGCACTCCCCGCGTTTGCGGCCCTCCCATCTCCGGCCCCTATGCAGGTGAGTGAAGAGCAGTCTCATCGCCAGCGGCCACGCCGAAGTGCGGAACCATCGGGTCGGCGGTTCCGCGAGGGTGAGAACCGGGGGCCAGTTCATAGACAGGGTGCCTCGGCAGGTGCGTCTAGGCACTCGCGATATTAAGAAACCCTGACGCCGCCGGACCTCGGAAGGGGCCGGCGGCATCTCATGGATCTGCCAATGCCTGACTTGTGTGGGCCCTGTTGTGCGTCGTGCTGTTTCCGATGGTAAGATAACGGCCACAGCCAGGAATATTCATGAATACCTGCTGCGTCGTACGATCCTCTCGTCCAGCGGGGTTTTGCTCATTCGGCCTCCTCAACGGACTCCACGTACGACTACGTCGGCCTTACTTGCGAGAAGCCCAGGCGGGCTTCGGTCTCGTACCCCGTGCGACGGCATTCATGTACAGTCCTGGCTAAAGGTCGTCCCATGCCGCCGTTTCAACTCGAAGCCCCATTCAAGCCCTGCGGAGATCAAGGCCAGGCCATCGACAAGTTGGTGGCTGGGATTGCGGCTGGCCGGAAGCACCAAGCGCTGCTCGGTGTCACCGGGTCCGGCAAGACCTTTACCATGGCCAATGTGGTCGCGCAGGTGCAGAAGCCCACCTTGGTTCTGGTCCATAACAAGACGCTAGCCGGTCAGCTCTATCAAGAGTTCAAACAGTTCTTCCCCCACAACGCGGTGGAGTATTTCGTCAGCTACTACGATTACTACCAGCCGGAAGCCTATATTCCCCAAAGCAACACGTACATTGCCAAGGACGCATCCGTCAACGATGCGATCGATCAGATGCGGCATGCGGCGACGGCCGCGCTGCTTCAACGGAACGACGTGCTCATCGTCTCGTCGGTGTCTTGTATTTACGGTCTGGGGTCGCCGGATGTCTATCACGAGATGGTGGTCTTTCTCGAAGAGGGAATGGAGGTCAGGCGGGAGAAGATTCTGGCGAAGCTGGTCGAGATTCAATATGCCCGCAACGACATGGATTTCCACCGCGGAACCTTCCGCGCCCGTGGCGACGTCATCGAGATTTTCCCGGCTTCAAACGACGCGGTGTCCGTCCGGATCGAGTTGTTCGGCGACGTGGTGGATGCGATTCACGAAATCGATCCGCTTACGGGGAAGTCGCTCAGGAAACTCCCGAAAGTCGCGGTCTATCCGAACACGCATTATCTCATCGCGCCGGATCGCTATGAGCGGGCAATTACAGGCATCGAAGAAGAATTGGACGAACGGGTCGCCTATTTCAAGAAACAGAATCAGCTCGTGGAGGCTCAGCGGATCGCGCAGCGTACTAAGTTCGACCTTGAGATGATTCGAGCGATGGGGTACTGCCATGGCATTGAGAATTACTCGCGCCATCTGAGTGGTCGCGCCCCCGGCGAGCAGCCTCCGACGCTCATCGACTATTTCCCTAAAGACTTTCTGCTGATCGTCGACGAATCCCATGCCACGATTCCGCAAGTGGGCGGGATGTACGAAGGCGACTTTTCACGGAAGCGCACCTTGGTCGAGTACGGATTCCGGTTACCGTCGGCGATCGATAACCGACCACTCAAATTCGTGGAATTTGAACGCTGCATAAATCAGGCGGTGTACGTGTCTGCGACGCTTGGTTCCTATGAGTTAGGGCATGCGGCTGGGGAGGTGGTCGAGCAAATTCTTCGCCCGACCGGTCTGATGGATCCGGTCATCGAGGTGTGTCCGGCCAAGGGGCAAGTTGATCATCTTCTCGGTGAAGTGCGGGCTGAAACGGCACAGGGAGGGCGTGTGCTGATCACGACCTTAACCAAGCGCATGGCGGAGGATTTGAGCGAGTACTATCACGATCTTGGTATCAAGGTGCGATATCTGCACTCCGACATCAAAACGCTGGAGCGGGCTGAGATTCTCCGCGATCTGCGGTGTGGGGTATTCGACGTGCTGGTGGGAATCAATCTTCTGCGCGAAGGGTTGGATCTTCCCGAGGTCTCCCTGGTCGCGATTCTCGATGCGGATAAGGAGGGGTATCTTCGGTCGTATCGATCATTGATCCAGACGGCCGGGCGGGCGGCCAGGAACGTGCGAGGCCACGTGATTCTGTACGGTGATACTGTCACCGCTTCTATGCAGATGGCGCTCGCCGAGACCGGGCGCCGTCGCATGATTCAGGCGGACTATAATACCAGACACGGTATCGTTCCTGTGAGTATTAAGAAAGACGTCTTGTCACTCGAATATGCGACGGAGGATATGGGTGCAGTGCAACCTGATTTGGCCGCTGAATCGCCGTCCATCTATGGGACGGATGAAGCGCCAGGACAGATCATCCAACGGCTGGAAATGGAAATGAAAGCCGCGGCCAAGGAGTTGGAGTTTGAACGGGCCGCAGCACTGCGAAACCGAATTCGCGCCTTGAAGCTGAAAGAGTTAGAGCTGAAGTCGGAGCGCTAGCAGTTTGCTGAACCCTCAATTTTTTCGCAGCAAGGTTCACTGATAATTCGTAGGTTGATAGTGCCGTATCACCGGCAGGACGCTCAAGAAGGCTGTCCAGCAAGGCCGCAGCGAGCGAATAGGCGAGGCGTACGCTTCGGTACGTTGAGTCTCTGAGCGATGCGAGAACGAAGATGGCGGACTTTTTCAGCATCCTGCTAGACGTTTTTGTATAGATAGATACCTAAAAACATCCCGAGGAGGCTGAGGAGGTTGATTTTGAGTTCGAAGCCTAGGGTGAGCTTGAGGAGGATCAAGTCGATGGTAAGCGGAGGGTTGATGCCAGGGGTAAAATTGGTAGCGAAGACCGTTTGAATGGTGCCATGTGGGGCCATAACCCGGAGAATTTCCCCCAGTACTCCACCCAAGAGTCCACCGATAAGAACGAAAATGAGCAGAACCCAGTATGATTTTCTCACGGCACCCGTCTCACAACTCTCCTCACTCCCTGTGTCGGGCTTGTAGTAAACGCTGGTAGGGTCCATTTGGACCATAGCGAAAGGCCTAGAACATGTCAATAAAATGTACGTCTCGCTCTCTCCCTGTCAAGCCATCTGAAAACCTTACCGAAGCCGAAGTCGTGGCGTCATCAGAAA
>JBDTPK010000029.1:0-13245 GCA_039932735.1 Nitrospirota bacterium | reverse complement strand
AGCCGTGCTCGATCAACGGCAAACGGCGCTCAAGTGGCTGCTCGTCGTCTCGTTCGGGTATTTGGGGTACAAGAATGCCCGGTTCGGGCGGATCGAGGCACACGAAGCAGTCACCGCCTACAGTCGCGATATTTTGTTGCAGGCGAAAGAGATAGCGGAGCGCCGCGGCTATCGCATGCTGCACGCGATTGTGGATTCGCTCTGGCTCGTCAAGCCCGGCGCGGTCAGAACAGACTACGACAGCCTCGCACAGACAATTACCGAGCAGACAGGGCTCTCGATCGGCGTAGAGGGACTCTATCGCTGGATTGGGTTTTTCCCATCACGGGTCAATCCGCTCATGCCGGTGCCGAATCAGTTCGTGGGGCTGTTCGAACACGGCGGAATGAAAGTGCGCGGGATTGAACTGCGACGGAGCGATGCGCCGCGGCTCGTCAAGCGAGCACAGGCAGAGGTGCTGCGCTGTCTGAGTGAGGCAGGAACGTTGGCCGAGTTGCGTGAACAGATCCCGCAGGCCTTGGAGATTGTCCGCACCTATCGGCGCTATCTTCAAGACGGTCATGCCACCATTGAGGAGCTGGCCATCACGAAATCGCTTTCGAAGGAACCGCAGGCCTACCGCCATCAGACCCTGTCGATGATTGCCGCGCAGGAACTGCTGGCACGCGGTGTGTCGCTCCAAGCGGGCGACACGATTCACTACATCATTACGGATGCCGACGCGGCCTGTCCTTCCGATCGTGTGCGCGCAGTGGCTGGACTCGATGGAACCTGGAGCTACGATGTTTCGGCGTATGACCATCTGCTGGTGAAGGCGGCTCTTGTCCTGTTGACGCCTTTAGGCGTGACGGCAGCTTCACTTCGTTCTCAAGAGTTCTAACAGGATGCTGAAACAGTCCGCCAGAAGGGGAGGGATAACCCGGTGAACCCCCTTGTGCTCGCGCAACGCGCGGCCTAAGAAGGCCCTCGTTGGGACGCGCGCAGTGTGGGGGACTCATCCGGGCCATCCTGGGCAACGTATACGAGCAAGCTTGGAAGGGTCATCGTTAGTCGCTCGCTGCGGCCTTGCCTGGTACAAGGCCGCGTCTCGGCGCGCCAGGGTTGGGCGGGTGAGAAATCTGGCCCTTTTGAGCATCCTGCGAGTTGTTCACGTGTAACGGTTCAGGTCTCACGGAGTCCTGATGCAGGCTCTGTTCACACCTGCCCCATATAGTCGGGGTCCTTGCCTTGGGCTGGTGGTCGAGGATGACCCTCTATGAATAGAGGGTGCGAACGATCTCGGTCGTATTGAAGAGCATCGCGTTCATGCGGGTATAGGCTGCGTGGCCGTAGTAGTGGTCGCGCACGTTAGTTGATCCGGTGGAGTCTTTATAGTCGGCGAGCATTCCCTGACCTTCACTTGGAATACGGACGGCGCGGCGGGCACATTCCAGCCATCGTTCGAATCCATCGAACGGCTCGACCATTTCCCATACGGCTTTGTTTGCGGCTTTCGCCGCTTCGGTTGTCGGCACGGCATCGCTGCAGGCCACGGCTAATTCTTGGACGTAATCTCCACCCCACGCGATCGGCATTTCCATCGTGATCTGGGGCAACTCCATCTTCGAGAGCCAGGTCTTTCCGTCTGTGCGGAGAGTACGATGGTTGACGATGTGCAGCAGCTTGCCCAATCCTGACAGATCCCACCCGTAACGTACCGGCATGCCGAAGGTGACGACGTCCAGTGTTGCTCCATTCAGGAGGGTGCCATTCGACAGCAATGGTGCAACACGTTGGATCGTCGAGGCGAGGTCCGGTCGATTGCCCTGGGAGGCAACATCCAACAAGAGATCGAACAGACGTGTCCGGCTACTATTCGCGGCCACACAGAAGAGGTTCGAGACGAGGGCGAGGATTAATCCCGCTTGCCCATGAGCCTGTATGAGGATCCGATCTCCTGGGCACAGCCGGTGTGCCTCGACCCAGTCGCGAAGACGCCCGAGCATCGAGACCGCGGCCACGGCACGGCCCAGGTGGTGGTGTTCACAGGACCAAAGCTCGCGAACGTAATGGATCGGACGATCCAGGCCTCGGTTTAGCGACTGTTTCATCATTTCCACATAGTCATTCGTGAAATTGCCGGCATCCCCAACCTGTTCATCGAGCAATCTCTTGGTTGCGTCATCATTTGTGAGGGGTGGCTTCAACCCGCCGGGTAGCGGGGCAATGCCATTACTGCCATCGCGCATCAGGGCCAATAACGCGTCGAGTCCCGCCACGCCGCGCGAATAGCCGCGTTTGAGTCCGCCCAGCTCATCCAACCGTTGCACCCCGAAGACGTCGGTTCCCATGATGGAGCCGTGCAGCAAGACGACCATGCGGACACCGGCTTGCGAGAGGTGGTTGCCGAGGACGGCCATAGCGTCCTGTCCGGAGGACGATTTCGAGAGGGCGGTCGAGGTGACCTCACGAACAGCGAGGCGCTCGCCGGGGTTCTTGCGTGACATCTCGTCGTGCTGGAAATTATTCTCGATTGGCATGGGGGAGTTACATATCTGATGTGGGTCACAGACTGCAATGGAAGATAAGCAGGATGCTGAAAAAGCATATCAGCGTCGTTCTTACCTCGAAAGCATCCTCAACGTAGCCCACTCGGAGAACAAGCTGTCTTGGCAGCTTGGGGTGGGCGGGTGAGAAATGGTACGCCTCCGGTGCTTCCATCGGTTGCGGCCTTGCTGATGGCCTTTTTGAGCATCCTGCAAAGGCCACATCTTGCCTCCGAGGCGTAGACTATCGAGGTTATTCTGAGTCAAATGACTTATCGACCCACGGTTGGGATTGATTCCTGGTGGCCTGGTGCTGCTGTGGGTTGGATTTGATTCTTCGGCATGACGGCGGTGGCGCTGCACGTCTTGCTTTCTTCGTCGATCTGGCGATCCACGATCTTCACGCCCTGCAGATATTCCTGAACGATTTCCTCCCTGGTGAGTTCGATGTCCTGTTCCACCTCGCGGCCAGTCCGTTCGCGAACTCGGTCGACCATGTGTTCTTTCACCAAGATACGAATCTGTTTGGCCAAGTCGGCGCGGGCAGAGAGCTCCGAGACCCGCTGACAGATGATGGGGCCTTTCGCCATGTTCCCCTGACCCTTGCCGACGAGGTACTGGTCAGATGAAGAGCTGTTGCGATCGTCGACTGTGTGGCGTACCCAGGGTGGCCTGTTTGATGAGTCGGTTTGCACTCTATGCTGAGTGAGTGGATCGAAGGATTGCTCCGCGTGGATGCGAACATCGCTTGAATCCCCTGCCCATGAATGCAGCGGTGGCAAGACTGCACATCCTATGGCGATCAACGTGACAATCAATGGATTACGCCTGCTTCTCACGCGGGACCTCCCTTGTCCCCGCCTTCTCGACCGCTCCTATCACTCTGCCTGTCGGATGTGAAGGACGGCCGACGCGCGCGAGGCGACAGTGAGCCGAGAACCGAAGTCTGTTGCGAGTCACGTGGAACAGCGCTCATTGGCGGCAAGAGGGACGACAGCTGGGGGATATCGGTCAACGTGCTCGATCCCGCTGAGTATGACATCTGATGTCCTTCACCTGGTTGACTGCCGATGCGGTGGCGCAGTCGGTGTCCTGTATGTGAAGTCGTTCAATGTTCTCGAAACAGTCGGCGATCCGGGCGCCGGTGTGATCAGATGGCGCGGCATGGTTGGTTGTCTTGTTCCTGGAGCTGGGGGAACGGGCGGTTGTGGAGGCGCCGGTGGATGTCCTGAGGTAATCATCCGTTGTGCGGCGTGGACATGTGAGTTTGTGGGATAGAGGCCCTGTGCGACGTTCAGGAGACCCTGCAAGGAAAACGAGGGATAGCCGACAGGCGAGGCCAGCACCCAATTCGTCCAGGCTTGTGAGACCATGGCGTTCGATTGCACCCGATTCAAAATGTCTTGGCGATGCTGGGTCGCCTGCTGTATTTGCTCAGCGGTCGAGGCTTGGGTTAAGGTCTGATTCGCCAGCGCGAGGTCCTGTTGTAGTTGGTCATTGTCCTGTCGCAGCGCGACGAGTTGATGCCGGGCATCCTCGTTCTCTCGCAAGACGGCGATGGCCTGTCGCACGTCGTCTGTGTCGATCTGGGCCAGCAGATTCGTCCGAACGACGATGGTCTCTCCATCAAGCATCGTGTTGGTTGCTTGCTCCAGGACAAGGACGATGCCGGCAGTATAGGTTCGAATTTCGTCTTTTGTCACGTCCAGACCGTCCACGATGGTGACGCTTTCGAGGTAGACCGCGACCTGTTCCAGGGCGTTTCGTTTGGCCACTTCGGTGGCCAGGCGGATGGCGTCTTCTTTGGTATCACGGTCTCCCATCCGATGTTCACCCTGAGCAGTCACGACTCGGACTTCTGCCAGAGTCACTGCGGGCCACATCGCCGAGATGACGAACCATGCGAGGAGGCGGAGGTTCGGCAATGAGATGAGCCGGAATGCTGGTTGGGTGATCGTATGCGGAGGAGAGATCTGTGGCATGGCCGATAATTTTCAGAATAGGACGCACGCGTCAGAGGCCGATTCGTGACGGCCATATGGTGAGCGATAAGGGTAACACCGAATAGACCGTTGTGCCAGAGGTCGTTCGATCCGCATGAATCTTGATGGATCGTGTAGCCGAGGTCTTCCCTCGCTTGCCTTGGCGGAAAACGCCATGATAGCGTAGAAGCCCATGTGGAATTGAATAGAAAGAATTGATCTGTGCACATGTCAGTGAGCGTTCATCACAGATGGTCGATTCAGATACTGGCCGTATCTCTGGCCATTCTCTTTATGGTCCTTTCGCGAGACACGGCGGTTGCCGCTGTATCATCGCCGACTTCTGCCTCAATGGTTTCGACTGAGCATGTCATTCTCTTTGTTCTCGAAGGATTCGGCCAAGATTCTCTCAAAGGTGGCACGATGCCGACCCTGAGTCGGCTGGTGAAGGAAGGAGCGGTCACCTGGTCTGCCACCGCAGTGAAACCTGCATTACGGCTGCCGACGATGGCGTCGTTGATTACGGGAATGCCGGTCGAGAAACACGGCATTACCTGGAACACCTTCGAATTCAGCCGCGGCTATCCACGCGCTCCAAGCGTGTTCGACTACCTCGATCTCAGCGGGGGGCGCGATAGCGCGATTTTTCTCATGGATGAGTCGCTGTATCAGTTGGCGCGCCCTGAGCCCTACACGGACTACCAGATGTGTGGGCCACTGAAGCCGGAGTGCAGCACGGAACGGATCGTGTCCTACATCCGTCAATACTTCACAAAAGCAACCAGCGGTCATGGCTACGGGCATGCGATCCTTGCGCTGCCGCACTTCCTGGTGGTGCATCTTCCTGAGGCGGGTCGAGTGGGCGCATCGCGAGGCTGGACTTCGAAGGAGTATCGCGACGCCCTTCGCACGGTGGATAAGGCCATACATTCCGTGTTGGATATCTATCAAGAGTATGGGCTGATCAAGCGGACGACCTTATTTGTGACGTCGCTGAGCCCCGAGGGCCGGGATGCGAACCAAGAACAGACTGACACGGCCGTTCCGAGGGTTCCGTGGATTGCCTCGGGGGTGGGGATTAAACCTGGGTACGCGATTCACCAGCCGATCTCTATTCTAGATACCGGCGCGACGGTGATGCGGACGTTGGGATTACAGACCCATACCGAGTGGGACAGTCATGCGGTGGAAGAAATCTTTCAAGGTGCCTTTGCCGCAGCCCCGCGGGAATCTTTGGAATAGGTCAGCTGATGCGGCATGCGACAAGGTACATGGGCTGGTGTCTGATCGGATGGCTGCTAGTTTCCGCAACGGTTATCCAGTCGGCCGCGGCTGCTCAGCCGGCTGCCTTCACGCAGGAACATGCAATCACGATCGACGCCACGACTATTAATCCTCAGACCTGGTGGCAAGTGCCGGGCATCACCCCGTCGATCTATGGGTCTGACCCTGAATCCATGGATGCCTACAAGACGACCGAGTCTCGTGCGCTCAAACTAAAGCCGGGGAAATATAAGTTTGTGGGCTTCACGTTCGACTTTCCGTTCATGGTGAACTTAGAGGGGAAGTTGGAGTTTGCCAAGTCGCTCGACCAATGTGTCGAGGGACGAGGAACACAGACCTTAACCATCCGCTGCAGCCGGACCTATCCGTATGGCGGCGAGCGCGATTACCAGTATCAGTAGAGGAGCAGTGCCAATGACCCAAGGGCTTGATGACCTGTTAGTAGCACTCGAGGATGTTGACGATGCGACCCGTGAAGAGGCGTCCAAGGCGCTCGCCGAACTCGGCGACTCCACCACGTTGAACGCGCTACTCGGTGCCTGTGGAGATGAGTATTGGGCTGTCCGGGCCCATGCAGGCCGTGGCGTGGCTAAGATCGGGGGAGCGAAAGCGGTGGAAACGCTCATCGTCCTGTTTAACGATTCCATCATGGACGTGCGGAACGATGCGGTGACGGCTATGGCCTTGATGGGAGCTGCGGTTGTCGATCGTTTGATCGTGGCATTGAAGGATGAGCGATGGCGCGTTCGTGAACATGCGGCAAAGACCTGTGGAGACATAAAAGATCGGAAGGCTGTTGAGGCCCTCATGCTAGTCTGTCGAGATCGCGATGGCGCCGTAAAGAGTGCTGCTGCAGAGGCGCTGGGCAAGATCGGTGATCCGAGAGCGATCCCGGTCCTGGTCAAACTCTTCCGCGATCCTTCAAAAACGGTGCGAGAAACGGCCGGGACCGCGCTCATTTTTATCGGCCAGCCTTCCGTCGATCCGCTGCTGGCATGTCTTAAGGATAAAGATTTCGTGGTCCGCTGCCATGCGGCCCGTGCGCTTGGCGGGATGACGACCGACTATCAAATCGGCCGAACCTGGGTGCGGGATGCCAAAGTCGTCGATGCCCTGATCGCTGCGCTGAAAGATCCGGATCGGGCCGTGCGCGAGGATGCCACGATCGCCTTGGGCCAGATCGGCGATCCACGTGCGATCGACGCCTTGATCGAAGCGATGAAGGATGGCGCGGTGAAGCGGCATGCCATTGCGTCGCTTGGCATGATCGGTGATCCCCGTGCCTTGCCTCCGGTGCTGGACGCATTGAAGGGAAAAGGGATTCGGCAGGATGGGACTCCGACGCCCGGCTGTATCGTCAGCGAAGATGCCTTCATCAAGGAAGCAGCGGCGACGGCGCTCGGCCAGTTCCGCGACCCGCGGGTTATTCCCGACTTGATCATGCTGTTGAAGGACGGCGTGCTGCGCGAGAAGGCCAGTGCCGCCCTGGCCACCATCGGCGATACGGCGATCGAGCCGTTGATCGCCTTTCTCTATGACCCCAAAGCGTCTGAAGTCGTCGCGGAAGGGGAACGGGTGCTCTCCTATGCGTCAGTTCGACTCACGGCGAAAGATGCCTTGCGGCAATTGGCGCTTGAAACCCTCGAAAAACTGGGCTGGATGCCGGCGCCGGAAGACGTCATCGTCAATTCGAGTGTGGTCGACAATGCCAGGGTGGACATGCCTCTTGGCGACTCAGGTCGGTTCGGCCCGTCTGGCGATTTTGCCAAAAACGGTTAGCAGGCTGCGAAATCATTCGTGAGACGTGAGACGTTCGAATCCGGAAACGAACGACGCTTCACGAGATACGTTTCACTATTCACTTCTTACTTTTCACGGGTTTTGTGAGCGAGGTTTCGGATGGCAGACGCAGTAGCCGAACAGATTGCGGCGCTCAAGGACGAAGACTGGGCGATTCGCGAAGAGGCCGCGACTATGCTCGGTGCGCTTCGAGATCCCCGGGCTGTGGCGCCATTGGTCTCCGTACTTCGTGACGGCGATCGCGCGGTTCGCGATGCAGCGATCAGCGCGCTCTTGGCGATCGGAGAGCCGGCAATGATGCCTCTGGGTGCCTGTCTCTCTGATCCAGCGCTCACGGTTCAGGAGTTGGCTTCGTCGGTGTTGGCGACCATTGCCGATGTGCGAGTGCTCGCGCCGCTCGTCAAGGCGCTCTCGAGCCCCGACTGGATTGTGCGGATGCACGCCGCCAAGGCGTTAGCTCGGATTCACGACTCTGGAGCGGTGGCACCGCTACTGCCGCTGCTGCAAGACAACGTGAAGGCTGTGCGCGAGGAGACATCGACAGCCCTCGCGGCTATTGGGGAAGCGGCGCTATCATCGCTGCTCGCGGCACTGACTCATACTGAATGGCTGGTGCGACTGCATGCGGTAGAGGCCTTGGGGAAAACACGGTCGCCCGAAGCGGTGGATCCGCTCTTGTCGGTGCTGTTCAACGATCGGGATAGGGCGGTTCGGGAAGATACTGCCCGCGCGCTTGGTCAGATCGGCGATGTGCGCGCGGTAGAGTTCCTTGTGACGGCGATGAAAGAGCCGGGGCTACGGCCGCTGGCGGTTGAGGCGCTGGGCCGGATCGGTGATCGTTGCGCCGTGCCGGCGCTGATCGATGTGCTTGAGGGGCTGGAGCGACCAGAGGTCTCGCAGCCGATCGACGGCTGCGGTGATCGTTGGGATGAAGAAATGATCACGTTGGGCGCGGCCGTCAGAGCATTGGGTGCGATTCGAGACGAGGCAGCCATCCCGTCGCTCATGAAGGCGCTCCGGTATACGGTGACGCGGGCGGACGCTGCCGACGCGTTGACTCGGTTCGGGGGCGCCGTGATTGCGCCATTACTGGCAGTGCTGGCACGCGAGTCGGACGACAATATCCGTTACCATGTCAAAGAGACATTAGCCAAAGTGGGCTGGCGGGCAGGTCGCATCTAGCAGGATGCCAAAAAAGTCCTCCAGCATCGTTCTCGCATCGCTCAGAGGTTCAACGTTGAGAAGAAATGACACGGATGTCGGAAGCACTGGAGGGTATTTCCCGCTTGCCAATATCCATTATACGGGGAAACGGCTCCACGAAGTGCGATACGTACCTCCTTGCCTCTTCGCTCGTTGCGGCTTTACCTGGGACAAGGCGCGTCTCGGTGCGCCAGGGTTGGGCGGGTGAGATGTCTGGCCTTTTTGAGCATCCTGCGCGAGGTATTCCTGTTATCCAGGACGTGTAGGCTAGCGCTCATGGTTGAATATTAAACTTTGAATTGATAACTCAGCACGCAGGACTCAACACTCAGCATTCATTGCGTCCCAGACCGTCGAGCCATGGCAAAAGAAACGATCGAAACACTGGTTTCTGAGCTCGTCCACGAAGAGGACTGGCGACGGATGCGAGCGACGGCAGCCTGCCTGTCGGGCGGGCCGCGGGCAGTGCAGGCGCTCATTCAGGTGCTGCAGACTGGGTCGCCGGCATTGAAAGCCGAGGCTGCAGCCATGCTGGCGCGCGTGAACGATCCCCAGGCCGGTGTGCCCCTAGTCGGCTTGTTCCACGATGAGGATGAGGCTGTCCGCAAGGCAGGTGCAGCAGCCTTGGAACATATGGCAGGGGTGCTGGACGAAACGACTGCTGCGGCATTGACCTCACTGCTCTATGAATCGAAGGACGAGGGGATTCGCGTGGCGGCCTCACAGTTGTTGGGGGTCATCCCGAATGCGATTGCACCACTCAGTCAGATGTTGACCCATCCGGACCCGAACGCGCAGATCATGGCCGCGAAGATGCTGGAACATTTGCTCGATCCCCGCTCATCGGATGCGTTTATTACGGCCATGGGGCAGCCGGCTATTCGCGACATTGCCGTGCGGACGCTCAAGAAGTTGACCGCCATTCGTGAACGCATCAACGAGGTGTTTGACGCGCTGCGCGCGATTGAGGAGTTGAGTGAACGGGAAGAAGCTCGCATGAACACCGTGATCAATCTTTTAGCCATCGGGCGCCCAAGCGTGGAAATTTTGATCGAGTATCTGGAGGATGACGATTGGGTGATCCGTGAAGCCGCCGCTGACTTGTTGGGAAAGATCGGCGATGTGCGAGCGGTCGAGCCGTTGATGGAGCGGTTGCGGGTGGATAAAGATACGGGAGTCAAAGAGCTGGCGATGAAATCGTTGGGCTTGATCGGTGATGCCAGGCCGGCACAACTCTATATTGAGGCAATTCCCATCCGACCTCTGCGGGTCTATGCCATGGAAGCTTTGGCCAAAGTCAAAGATGTGGATGTATTGCGACCGTATAAGGAGCTATTCGATCGGCTGAGGACGGATCGGGACGGCCTGGTCGCTTACAATTCCGGGTTGATCGCCGACAAACTGGAAGCGCTCGATGGGACGCCTGTCGGGAGTCAGGGAGGGCAGGACGACAATGAGTGACGAGATGCAGGCTGAACGGATCGAACAATTGATCGGGGCTCTGCGGGACGACAATGAGGCGCTCCGCAATCATGCGATAGCCAGTTTGAGTCAAGTGGGCGAGGAGGCGGTGGGACCGCTGATCGGGCTCATGGCGGATGAAGATGTCTTGATTCGGGAGGCAGCGACCAGTGCCATTGTGCGGATCGGCCCGTCCGTCGTCGACCCCTTGATTGAGGCGTTGGAGGACGATGAGTGGGCGATTCGCGAGCAGGCTGCGTCGGGATTGGGGAAGCTGAAGGATCCTCGAGGCGTTGAGCCCCTCGTGAAGGCGCTCAAGGATAAAGACGGTGCCGTGCGCACCGCGGCCGTGTGGGCGTTGGAGCGGGTCGGTGATGCGCGCGCCGTGCCTGGGTTGGTTGAGGCGCTGACCGACCATACCGTGCGTGAGGACGTGGCGCGCGTACTGAAAAAGATCGGCGATGCGAGGGCCGTGGACGCCTTGATCGACGGGTTGCTGGGTACGAACTGGATGGTGCGGCGCCATGCGGCCGAAGCTTTGGGCAAGATCGGCGATGCCCGTGGAATCGACCCGTTGATCGAGTCGCTGAAGGATGAGGACTGGCTCGTGCGGAGGAATGCCGCGGAGTCGCTCGCGCGGCTCGGGGCGCAGCAGGCCATCGACCCCTTGCTCCCGCTGCTCGAAGATGAGAATACGATGGTGCAGGAAACGGTCGAAGGTGTGCTGGCGAGCCTTGGCTGGACAGCACAACCGTAATCTTTATTTCGATGTAAAAGGATATATCTCATGGCGGATGAAATTTCTCCTAAACTCATTCAGATCGGCCCGAAGGGCGGCGCGAAGAAGGACGGATTCAATCTCGTCACGGAACGAGTCGTCGCGGTGAACCTTGAGGCGAAACAGCTCGAGGTCGAACTGTTGGCCTACGATGGGAAGACGGTCGTGCTGGACGTGGATGACGAGGCGTTTGAGCAGCTGAAGCTCCTCAAGATTGGGGACGGAGCCACGATCCGCGTCGTTGAAGAAGGCGGAAAGCGGCTCGCCAAGAGCTTTCGGATTCGTGCAAAAGATCCCAACGCGGCGCGCGCTGACGCGATGCTCTTGGACCTCAAGGACAGCCATTGGCTCAATCGAAAATATGCGGCTGAAGTGCTGGGTGAGCTGAAAGAAATTCGTGCCGTGCGGCCGTTGGTCGAGGCGTTGACGGATGAAGTCGGCGATGTCCGGCAGCGCGCCTATGATTCGTTGATCAAGATCGGCGGGCCGGCGGTTTCATTGCTCGTGCCCTTGCTGGTGTCAGAGGAAGATGAACTGAGACAATCCGTGACGGAAATTATCCGTAAAATTGGGAAGCCCGCCGTCGAGCCGTTGGCGGTGGCGCTTGCCGAGGCCGACGATCGCCTCAAGACGAGGGTGATGAAGGTGTTGGACCGGATGGGCTACAAGCCGAAAGTGAAAGAAGAGGCCAAGGCCGTCGAAGCGCCTCGACTCACGTAACGCCGCTATTACATGGCTGGAGAGGGAGCTTTACTGGGCCTTCCGACCGAAATATGACGGAAGCCAAAGCCCGCAACCCGGTCGGGCTCATAGACATTGCGCAAGTCGAAGAAGATGGGTTGGCGTAAGAGGGTTTTCAGTTTCTCGAAATCGAGGGTTCGGAACTGGTTCCATTCGGTCATGAGGATCAACGCGTCTGCGCCTTGTGCCGCCTCATAGGCGTCTTTGCAGGGGACGAGGCCGGACATTGTCTGACAGGCCTCCGCGAGCGCGGCGGGATCGTAGGCGCGAACTGTGGCGCCCTGTTTCATGAGTTCCTGCGCGATGGCCAGGGCCGGCGCATCCCGTAGGTCGTTCGTATTGGGCTTGAAGGACAGGCCCAACATCGCGAACGTTTTTCCCTTGAGTCCTCCAACCTCTTTCGTGATCTTTTCAATCATCCGGCCCCGCTGTTGTTCGTTAATGAGGGCGGCAGCACCGGCGATCTGCATGGGATAGCCGACTCGTTCCCCCGTCTGTACGAGCGCGGCGAGATCCTTTGGAAAACACGATCCACCGAACCCCGGTCCTGCGTGGAGGAACTTCGATCCAATCCGATTATCGAGCCCCATGCCTTTTGCTACCATCTGCACGTCGGCGCCAACCCGTTCACAGACTGTTGCAATCTCGTTGATAAAAGAAATTTTGGTGGCGAGGAAGGCGTTGGAGGCGTACTTGATCATCTCGGCAGTCGGAATGTCGGTCACGACGAACGGAGTTTCAATGAGGTAGAGCGGCCGATAGAGATCTTTCATGATCGCAATGGCCTGTTCGCTGTCTGCGCCGATGACGACTCGGTTTGGTCGCATGAAGTCTTCGATGGCGGACCCTTCACGGAGAAACTCCGGGTTGGAGACGATGTCGAATCTGAATTTGCCCGATTGATTGGCGCTGATCACTTCACGCAGCTTTTCCCCGGTCCCGACTGGGACGGTCGACTTCGTGACGATGACTTTGTACCCGGTCATGGTTCTGGCGATGCCGCGGCCGACTTCTTCGACGTAGGAGAGATCGGCTGATCCGTCCGGTTTCGGAGGGGTTCCGACGGCAATGAAGATGACGAGGGCCTTGTCGACGGCTTTGGCGACGTCGGTGGTAAAACTGATTCGGTTCTCTCTAATTCCTTTGGCGACGAGCTCCGTAATCCCTGGCTCATAGAAGGGCACATCGCCTTTCTCAAGCCTGGCAATCCGCTTGGCGTCGGTATCCATGCAGGTTACACTAACGCCGAATTCAGAAAAACAGGCTGCTGTTACCAACCCGACATAGCCGGTTCCAATCACACTGATATGCATAGACCCATGTCCTCCTATCTATTCTATCGCCGAGAACGACAGGGCCGAGTATAGCAACGATACCGGAGTCGGGCAACGATATTATGGGAAATCATATCGAAAGAGAGGGCGGTTTCAATGACCAAGTGCAAAAAGCGCAGCATGATGCGGCCTGAAAT
>JBDTPK010000028.1:0-13444 GCA_039932735.1 Nitrospirota bacterium | reverse complement strand
CGCCTGAGATCATCAGGATCCCGGGTTCTCTTTGGGCGCACTGGGATCGTTCCGCTTGTTGAACCAATTTCCCAGGCCCTCAAACCGAAGTCCCGGTGCTTGATACCCCTTCGGCAGGTACTGATCGGGAATCGCCGTCTTGTTGCCGTCACGGATTTGGGAGTAGTGCGGCGACATGATCTCGACACCGGCTTCGTTGAACGTGTCCTGAATGTTTTGGAGAAGTTCGGAATAGGTGACGGCCATTTTATTGGGGGCGCCGGTATAGGCGTTCAATTCATAGGTAACATAGAAGTCGTTCAGAGCCGTCTGCAGCACGAACGGTTCCGGATCCGACAGGACATTTGTCGTGGCGACGGCTGCTCGTTTCAGGAGGTCGTGCACGGTTCGCCAGGGAACATCGTAACCGATCGTCATGGCCATATGCAGAATCAGCGGCGGCGGGGTCATCGAGGCAGAGCTGTAGTTGATGATGTGTGCTCCAAGGATCAGCGAGTTTGGTATGGTGATATCGACGTTCTTGATCGTCCGTATTCGGGTGACCAGCAGGGTCTTCTCGGTCACATCTCCGACCGTGTCCGCAATCTTCACACGATCTGTCAGTTGGAACGGACGCATGTAGGTCAGGACGACGCCCGCAACCATATTCCCGATGGCCGCGGCCGATCCGAAGGTGATCAGCAGGCCTAAAAAGACAGAGATGCCCCGAAACCCTTCGGATTGCGAGCCGGGGAAATAGGGGAAACAGGCAATGGCGGCAAGCACGATCACTAAGAAACGTACGATGCCATATGTCGGTTTTGCCCAGTCCCGGTGAAAGCCTGGAAAGTTAATGGCGCCTCGCTCCATGGCTCGAAAGAACAGTTGAATGAGCATGAGGATGTAGTGCGCGACGAACACGATGATCACAATGGCGATGATGTCGGGGAGGGCCGACGTAAACGCCATGCCGATGGTTTTAATAGGAGCGACAAAATAGCCCAACAGTGCGACGGACAATCCTCTGGTCCAGGGGAAGAAGCCTAAGATCGATGTGGCATAAAAATAACTGAGGAAAACGATGGCCAACAGGCGGACCACACGCAAGAAGCCTAAGATGCCTGCTGTTATTTGCTCGGCTGACAGCAACTCGATGCGTTGGATCTTCAACGAAAGGAGCCTGCCCTGTCTCCATCGGGAGACTGCATTGAGTATGCGGGGGAACAGTTGTTGGATGACCTTCAGCAGGGCCAGGAATATGCCTGTGGCGATCAATGTCAACAGCATGCCGATAGACAAGTCGATCAGAATGGCGCGCAAGGTTACGCTATGTTCCAGTGGTGCGGCCAGCACGTGCAGGATCGTGCTTTCAAAATCGCGTGTCCAGGGGAAGAGACCCAGCACGACATGGATGTACAGATACAGGGCGAGCACGGCGATCACAATGCGGAAGAACTTGACGAGAAGGAGTAGACCGTTGGTGAGATGATCGGCGGAGATGAGTTCCAATCCCCGAAACGAGATGGCTCGGAAGTGTGTTCCCCGCCAGCATTCAAATGCCTGAAGTAGCTGGGGGTAGATGACGCGTAATGCGACGGCAAGGAAGATCAGCAGTGCGGTGGCTACACCTATCCAAAGTATATCGCGTAGTGTCATAGAAGGCACCGGTTCGAGGTGGGTGGGCGCATCTTGGGAAGCGAGGAGCGCCTCGCGGATTATTTCGGCTTGCGCTTCGGCGAGGGTCTGTCGCGGCTGGCCTGCCGCCGTGGCTTCACTCTCTGTGACGACAAACAGCACTTCGTCCGGTGTGACGACGTAAGAGGTATGTTCATGATCTTCGACGGTGATACGTTGAATCGTAGACGTTGGTGCCTGGGCCAACCGAGCCAGGCGCGCCTCGATGGCCTCTGCCCTTGTCGCCGGATCGATGTTGCCCAGGCCCGTATGGATGGTGAAAATGGTCTGGTCGCCGATGCGGACGAGGGCTTCGGAAACGGGAGGGGCGGCGTCGAGCGTCGAGACAATTGGGAATAGGAGTAGGAGGGTACTGAGGGCTGCGACGGACCGAATCGATCGACAGGCTCGCGGCTGACGCTGATGAAATGTCCGTTGCACGTCTTTTCCCTTCGAGATGTCCTTCTCTCTCACGGAATCGCCCGTGCCGGATTGTCGCATAACCCCTTACGGTACTCCACTGTCAAATCGTGGTACAGCCGGATCGCTGGCTCGACATACTCAATTAGAAAACGTGATCTGTCACATCGCACCCGTCAGTGCACTGCTGGGGGCGCGTAGAGGAGTCCACTGTTGAACCAGCAATGAATGGGTAGGTGGTTAGACACGCGCACCTTCCTGGTGTCCTACAAGCGAAAATGACGGTCGAGACGACGGGCGTTTCAGGCCAACGAATCGTTGCCGTGGAAGTACACAGACGACTCCATGGAACCGATGTTCAAAGAGGGGGGGCTGTGTTGTGAAGCCATATGGCAGGTGGAAGCTTTGTGGCAAAACAGGGCGAGGTGTGAGGGAAGGTCGTCCGGTTGAGTAACAATCTCTAACAGGATGCTGAAAAAGTCCGCCAGCAGTGTTCTCGCACCGCTCAGAGGTTCAACGAGAGTTGTTCGGAAATCGGAAGCACTGAAGGGGCTTTTCCGCTCGCCAAGATCTATGACAAGGGCGAACGGCCCCACGAAGTGCGGGAGTACCTCCTCGCCTCTTCGCTCATTGCGGCCTTGCTGGACGGCCTTTTTGAGCATCCTGCGAGTGTTCATGTGTCAACGCCACGCGTAAGAACACAGCGGGATTTGAGCGTAACCTGAGTTTTTCTGCAGCCCGCTGAGGATCTCGGAGTGTGACACAATAGCAGCTCAGATAGGTCATCACAATGAGATGAAACGGCCTGTTTCGACTCCTGATATAGCAGTGCAGTGTGGTGGCTCCGTACGTTCCCCTACTTCAGATTTGGCCACGATTCTGCTGCGCTGATTGTAATGTATTTCATCAGACGCCCCCAGATCCCTCGAACGCCACTTCTCAACGAGTGGGATATCTTTCGGAAGGGACATGCCACTCAACATCTCATCCCGTTGGTCTCACCAGGCCTGTCATGTGATTCTTTGTCCAGAGGGTCTTGGGCTGGAAGGGAACTCCTCGGTAGACTTGTTCTCCTCTCAGGAGGCGAGTGCGGATCCCCGGACTCCTTCGGTCGCGCGAATCTATTCGAATACGTTGGGATAGTGAGGGAAAACTATGATATTACACTCGCAGGAAAAACAGAAAAGCTGAAGAGAGGCGTCGTCGCCAGTGTTTCTTTAGGTCGCCGATGTATTCCTCCACGATGATGTTCCGCACGATACGTGTGAAAGGGACGGGATGTTGAGCTTTACGGATCATTGGACAGGCTACCTGGCCTTAGCGGTGTTTCTGGCCGCATATGTGTTGGTGATTGTCGAAGAACATCTTGATCTGAGGAAATCCAAACCCGTCATGGTGGCGGCAGGGGCGATCTGGATACTGACGGCGATTGCCTATGCCTCTCAACACCAATCCCATGTCGTCGCGGAACTCCTGCGCCATAACTTGCTGGAATATGCCGAGTTGATGCTGTTTCTTCTCTCCGCGATGACATTCATTAATACCATGGCAGAGCGGAATATCTTTACGGCGTTGCGGACAGGCCTCGTGTCATTAGGCCTGTCCTTGCGCGCGGTGTTCTGGCTGACCGGCATGCTCGCGTTTTTCATATCCCCTGTTGCGGATAATCTGACGACGGCGCTGGTCATGGGCGCCGTCGTGATGGCCATGGGGGCCGGCAACGGACGATTCATCAGTGCGGCCTGCGTCAATGTGGTGGTTGCGGCCAACGCGGGCGGGGCGTTTAGCCCCTTTGGTGACATCACGACCCTCATGGTCTGGCAGAGAGGCGTGGTGCATTTCGGGGATTTTTTTGCGTTGTTCGTTCCTTCGCTCATCAACTGGCTTGTTCCGGCGGCCTTGATCTCGATCACGATTCCGCACGAGAAGCCCTCAGCCACAATAGCTCGCGTGCAGGTCAAGCATGGTGGCTATGTCGTGGTGCTCCTGTTTATCCTCACCATAGCCGGAACGGTGCTCATGCATCATGTGCTTGAGATGCCGCCGTTTCTCGGCATGATGACGGGACTGGGCGTGCTGAAATCCTATGGGTATGTTCTCCGGCGCAAGGAGCTGGATAAATGGACCGAAGGCTCCGCCCTTGATGGCACCATAAGCCTTAACGCAGTGCTCAAGCCTGCCGTCAAGCCGTTCGATGTGTTCATCAGCATGAAACGGGTGGAATGGGATACGCTGATGTTCTTTTACGGCATTATGCTCTGCGTCGGCGGGCTTGGCGCATTGGGGTATCTGGCCACACTTTCTGATCTTCTCTATAAGGATTTGGGCGCCACTACCGCAAACATCCTCGTCGGGGTCCTTTCAGCGGTCATCGACAACATCCCCGTCATGTTTGCGGTCTTGAGCATGAACCCGGAAATGGGCCTCGGTCAATGGTTGCTGGTGACATTGACCGCTGGTGTCGGCGGATCGCTGTTGTCTATCGGCTCGGCCGCTGGCGTGGCCCTCATGGGGCAGGCCCGGGGGATCTATACGTTTGCTGCGCACCTGAAATGGATCTGGGCCATTGCCTTGGGCTATGCCGCCAGTATCGTCGCTCATCTCGTGTTGAACGGGGATCTCTTCAGTCCCTAGCCCGCATTCTTCATGAAGACGTACTGCAACTGCGATACTCTGCTGGGACAGGCCAGCGGTTGAGCCATCCTATTTTTTCTAACGAGCCTTTCTGTGATGGCGGTTCACGGGTGAGCGGTCCAACTCACCCGTCTGGCGCAGGAAGGCAAAACAGCCCAGGTGGGCCGGATGTGTGTCGCAGGTTGATCACGGTGTATCTCAATTCGTCGATGGACACGATGGCGGTGTTGTGCAATGCGGTGGCGCAATCGAATGCGACCGCAATCTTCCAGGCGGCTCATGGTCTTAAGTCGAGCAGTGCCATGTTCGGAGACCGCAGACTGGCCGACTCGCTGAAACAACTGGAAGCCGCCGGCCAATCCGGCATGCTGGAACCGCTTGAAGCCCCCATGGCGAGCGCAGAGTTGGAATACGACCTGTTCAGCAGAGCGCTCCAGGACCGCCTCAGCGAGTCAGCTGCCTGACCAATCTCTTCTCCCAATCATTCTCCATACACCTCAATGGCCATTCGAAATCGTGTGTTCATTGTCAGCAAAAGCGAGATCACACCCGCTGGAGTGCCGATCGATGAAGTCAACGTCCAAGCGGCGGAATCGAAGCTGGTGCCAGACTTCTATCTGTTCTGAGAGATCCTCGATTGCGATGGGCGTCGGTGGCTGATGAATATCCCCCTTCTCTCAACGCGATTTCCGCACGGAACCTTCGTTTCCTTGACAGAAAAGAGCAGATCATCTATCCGTGGAAAAGAGAGAGCCTGGCTTGTCGGCAAGTTCGAGCCATGGGAACTAGAAGGAACAGATGATATGGGCCGTATTCTGAGTTGTCCGCGGTGCCAGAAAGAGGGCCTCTTGCGGTCCCTCCCGCAATCGCCGCGCGAGCACTTCGCCTCATTTCTCTTCGTGGCGCCATTTCGTTGTCCATCGTGCAGTCACCGCTTTCTGGCGTCTCGCCTTTGGTTGGACCATTCCACGCATCCGATCGATCGACGCACACATCTTCGGATTCCCGTGCGACTCTATCTTTCGTTCTCCGGGGGCAAGGTCCACGGCGTGGGAACGGTCCTCGATCTTTCGATGGGAGGCTGTATCGTCAAGAGTGAGACCCATGTCCATACAGACGATATCTTCTATCTGCAATTGTCCCTTGATGACGACGAACCTCCTCTTGAAGTGGCCGCAATGGTCCATTCTGTCCACGCTCGCCGCATCGCCTTCAAGTTCCTTCGAGTCGCCCAAGAGAGCAAGCGCCTGCTTGCGTTCATCCAGGCCCAGTTGCCGGACCAGCCGAACAAGTCCTCACGCAAAGTCGGTATCGCAGCCTGACCAGGCCGGCGAATCCCTTGGCCCGCCCAAACACCGTCGGCACAAATAGGGTTCGTCGCGAGTTGCAGGATGCTCAAAAAGGTCGTCCCCATCGTTCGTGAAAGATGAAACGTAAAACGCGAAGGGCTTCTGAGGAAGAGAGCTCGGCCGTCCTACGTTTCACCTTTCACGTCTTACTCTTCACGATTCGTGAGAACGAAGCCGGCAGACTGTTTCAGCATCCTGTTAGATCGGAGCTTCCCAGGAAGATTGAAGCGGATAGTTGTTGATCAGTTCTTCGTGTGCGGCGAGATCGTAGGGCTCAATGGTGAGATCCTTTTCGTCAAGCGGCTCCGGACAGGCAGGGGAACAGAGATACGAACGATACGATTCAGCTTTCTCCTTCGTGGCAAACCGGCAGAGTCCATATTCCGGCATCCCGGATGAGGGATACCAAAACGCCAGCTCAATGGCACTCCCTTGGTAGATGCCGAGGGTGCGGTGAGTGATCTGAAATCCGCCTGGCAAATGTGAAGAGGGTTCAAGTGACATCGGACGGCCTTGCTCCCGTATCATAACAGTTTTCCCCATGATAGCATGAGTCGTCCCCTGCGCTAAAGACCTGCGCGGGCGGGAAGGAGGATAGCCATGATCCGTCGCATGTCGGTACTCACTACCATCGCCATCACGGTACTGTTCGTCGGACTCTCAGGGTGTGGCTACAACGATCTCCAGGGATTAGATGAAAACACCAAAGCCGCCTGGAGCGAGGTGATCAATCAGTACCAGCGGCGAGCCGATCTGATTCCGAATCTGGTCGCCACCGTCAAAGGCTATGCTGCGCATGAGAAGGAGACGCTTGAAGGGGTCGTGAAGGCGCGTGCGCAAGCCACGGGGATTCAAGTGACCCCTGAAACGTTAAAAGATCCTGCCGCCTTCGAACAATTCCAACAGGCGCAAGCCGGCCTGACCTCCGCGTTAGGCCGCCTCATCGCCATTGCGGAGAATTATCCTAATTTGAAAGCCGACCAGAATTTTCGTGATCTTCAGAGTCAACTCGAAGGGACAGAGAATCGCATTGCCGTCGCGCGCAAGCGCTACATCGAGAAAGTGGCCGAGTACAACAAAGGCGTCCGCTATTTCCCCACGAACCTGACGGCGAAGTTCCTCCTCCATATGGAAGAGAAATTGAACTTTACCGTGGCGGATGAAAAGGCTGTGGCCAAGCCCCCCGAAGTCAAATTCAACTGAGCTCACGCATTCAATGGAAGCCCTCAACATGAGCCGTGTCTGGCATAAGCCGGCGCGGTTCATGTTCTGTCTTTCCCTGCTGCTCTGCCCCGTATCAGCCTGGGCGCTCGAAGTTCCTGCCTTGACAGGGCGCATCGTCGATCTCGCCCACGTGCTGCCGCCAGACACGGTCGAATCACTCACCGCGCGACTCAAGTCGCACGAAGAGACTACCAGCAACCAAGTCATGGTGCTCGTGCTCCCGTCCCTCGAAGAGGAACCGCTCGAATCCTTCTCCCACCGTGTCGCGACGACGTGGATGCTTGGTCAGAAAGGAACCGACAACGGGGTCCTGCTTTTGGTGGCCCTGAAGGAACGCAAGATTCGTATTGAAGTCGGCTATGGGTTAGAAGGCGCACTGACCGATGCGCGGTCGGCGCAGATCATCAGAAATGAAATCGTTTTACGGTTTCGAGCCGGTGATGTGCCAGGCGGGGTGGCCGCAGGCGTGGCCGCGATTCTGAAGACAATTGAAGGAACCTATGAGACCTCCGACAAGACGGGTCCCGGGCTGGACAGCGATGCCATCGGGCGGGTCGTGGTGGCGGTGATTGTTGGAGTTATCGTCGGGTTGGTTCTCATGAACGTCCATCGCCTCCTCGGTCCGGTCGCCGGCACCGGAATCTCCATATTGCTTGCGCCTTGGCTGGTACCTGCCCTCATCACCGGCGGGGTCACCCTATTGCTGCTCACGTTGATTGGTGCGGTCAGTGCCGGCGGGGGAGGACGCGGACGGCTTCGCGGGGACGACGGAGTCTGGTACAGCAGTCGACAAGGGGGATGGGGCGGCGGATCGTTCGGCAGCGGTGGGGGTGGCTTCAGCGGCGGCGGGGGAGATTTTGGAGGAGGAGGCGCCAGTGGAAATTGGTAACAGGCTGGAGTTGACCGCTGAAGAACGGGAGCGGATCCAGCTGGCCGTACAGGCGGCGGAGCGGCAGACGAAGGCAGAAATCGTTCCGATGATCGTGGCGCGGTCAGGGCTGTATCGCGAGGTCCGGCATTGGGTCGGTCTTGGACTCGCGCTCTTGGTGCTCACCATTCTGCTCACGATTGAATCGCACTGGCTTCCGTGGGGTTGGCATGCTTCGAACGCGGCCTGGCTCCTGCTTTCGACCCTGATGGCTTACGGATGCGGCGCGTGGCTGGGAACCTTGTGCCCGGTGATTCGTCTGTGCACTTCAGCCGAACGGATGCGGCATAAAGTGAAGCTCAGAGCCGAGCGCGCGTTTTCCCATCATGCCGTGTCGCGCACGCGCGAGCGCACGGGCGTGCTCATCATGCTGTCGATCTTGGAACGGCAGATCTATGTGTTACCGGATCGATCGCTGGAGGGACTGGCTTCGACCGAGCAATGGGTGCAGGTCGTCCAAGCTGCCGTCGAACGGTTACAGGGCGACGACATCGTCGACGGGCTCTGTCAAGGAACCCACCGGTGTGGTCTACTGCTTGCTGACATCTGTCCCGCTCGTCCGGGTAACAACCCGAACGAATTACCTGACGAATTGATTCAGGAGCCGTAACCCTCATGATTCATGAACGCTTCACGAAGAACGCGCGTTCGCGTGATTTCGCAACGAATCTTCATGAATCATGTGGCCTACCCGTCCTCTTGATAGACTGCCCGGCATCGATCCGCTAGAATCCCGATTCATGCCCAATCCTACGGTGGAATCACCAGTTTCGGTCAATGCCCAGGATGAGACGCGCTCGGTGGTCAAAGCAGCCGGTGTGATCGGCGTAGCCACCTTTTCCAGCCGCATCCTCGGCTTTGTCCGTGACATGGTGTTGGCGAACCTGTTTGGCGCGACGCCTGCGGCCGATGCCTTCTTCGTGGCCTACCGTGTCCCCAACCTGCTTCGTGAACTCTTTGCAGAAGGGTCGATGTCTTCCGCCTTCATTCCGGTCTTCACGGAATATCAGACTCAAAAGTCAAAACGAGACGCCTGGGAACTGGCGAGCGCCGTCTTTACGACGTTGCTCACGATTGTGACCGGGATTACGATCCTGGGGATTCTCGCCGCGTCTGGGATCGTCTGGCTTCTCGCGCCGGGGTTTCATGACGATCCAGCGAAGCTGGGCGCGACGACGCTGCTCACACGAATTATGTTCCCCTATCTGATCTTTATCAGCCTGGCTGCGCTGGCAATGGGCATCCTGAATTCCATGCGCGCCTTCGCGGCGCCGGCGTTCTCGCCGGTGTTCTTCAACATCTTTATCATCGGCTGCGCATATTTTTTATCGCCGATGATGTCGGAGCCGATCCATGGCGTGGCCATCGGGGTTGTCGCGGGAGGCGCGGCGCAGTTTGCCATGCAACTGCCCGGCTTGCGTCTCCGAGGGATGTTGTTCGGATTTCGGTTCGCGCCAAGCCATCCCGGCCTGCGGCGGATCGGCAAGCTGATGGTGCCGTCGCTCCTTGGTCTCTCTGTGACGCAGATCAACATTACCGTGAGCACGATCCTCGCCTCATTTTTTGCGGGCGGACCGACCTATCTCTTCTATGGGATGCGGTTGATTCAGTTTCCGCTCGGGATTTTTGGGGTGGCGCTGGCCACGGCTATTCTACCGACGCTCTCGACGCAGGCCGCACGTGGGGATTTGGTTGAATTGCGGAAAACATTGGGGTTCGGCCTTCGGATGATCCTCTTTATCATTTTACCGGCGATGCTGGGCCTGATGCTTTTGCGCCAGCCGATCATCCATCTGTTCTTCGAACACGGGACGTTTACGGCACACGATACGGCTGAGACCGCATTGGCGGTACTCTGCTATTCCTCAGGGCTCTGGGCCTTCGGAGGCGTCCGGATCATTGTGTCCGCCTTTTATTCGCTGCAGGATACACGCACGCCGGCCATCTCTGCGGCCATCGCTGTCGCGGCCAACCTCGTCTTCTCGCTCCTGCTGATGTCGTCTCTGGGCGTGGCAGGACTGGCCTTGGCTACGGCCCTGGCGGCAATGGTCAATGGCGGCATCTTGGTCGCCGTGCTCCATCGGCGGATGGGAGGTGTGGACTGGGGTTCCGTGGGGCGATCATCATGGCGTATATTGCTTGCATCCGTGCCCTTGGTGGGGGTTTGTGCCTGGGTAGCAGCCGCACAGGTTTGGACGCATCCCGGTGAATGGATGGAGAAGTCGGGCATGCTTGTCATGGCTATTGGATTGAGCGTGGGAGGTTATTTGGGCGTCCATGGCTTGCTGCGGTCAGAAGAACTCGGTCTGGTCTGGGGAATGGTCAGACGGAAACTGAAGCGAGGAGCGGTCTGAAGAAATGGGCAAGAGACAACCTTCATCCACGCGCATCACACCTGACATCTCAGACGCCACAGCCTGTATCTTCCTGACGACATGGGGTTGGATGGGTCTGTCTGAAACGGCGAAGGGGATCGATGTGGTGGTCTTGCCGATGGCGTCTCGGCAGGCCGTGCTGTCAGAGTTGGGATTATCCTCAGTCAAGCGGCTGGATGGCCCTATTTCCGCACGGCTACGTGAGGCGCAGGCACAATTGATCGGCTATCTGGCCGGAACGCGCCAGTCCTTCGACTTACCATTGGATTTCTCTCGCGGGACGAGTTTTCAGCAGAAGGTCTGGCGGATCCTTCGAGGGATCTCCTATGGCCGGCTCCGGTCCTATCAGTGGGTGGCTGTCCGTGTTGGGGGCAGGCAGTATGCCCGTGCCGTCGGCAATGCCGTGGGGGCGAATCCGATGCCGATCGTGATTCCTTGCCATCGGATTGTGGCGCAGGATGCGTCGCTTGGCGGATTCTCAGGCGGTTTGCCCACGAAACGAAAGCTGCTAACTCTCGAAGGAACCCTGGTAGAGCTTCGACCGGGACGGTTGTAAGGATGAAGGCCGTGATTCAGCGGGTGACCAGCGCATCCGTTCATGTTGAGGGTAAGATCATGGGACAGATCGAGTCCGGTCTCCTGGTGTTGTTGGGCGTCGCAAAGGGTGATGGTGAGACCGACGGACGATATCTCGCCGAGAAGATCCGCACGCTTCGGATCTTTTCCGATGAGCAGGGGAAGATGAACCGCTCGCTGGCGGACATTAAGGGGTCGGTCTTGCTGGTTTCCCAGTTCACTTTATTGGGTAAGACGGCGAATGGTCGTCGCCCGAGCTTTGATGAGGCAGCTGCTCCTGACGAGGCCAAGCATCTCTATGAAGGAGTGGCCACCGACTTGCGGTCGCAAGGGATTTCGGTAGAAACCGGCGTGTTCGGCGAGCACATGCAAGTCGAGTTGCTGAACGACGGTCCCGTGACCTTTGTGCTCGACAGCCGCGGGGCTTGAATTGTGAAGCGGAGGTTGTGCTGGTTCCAGCGCCCAGACTCAAGTCTTTTTTGTGCAGGCCGATAGGAGGATCATGGGGCGACATCGGCGCGTTGACCAACATCTGTTATACTGAGTTCATACGTATTGAAATGTGTGAGAGGTGGATATGAGAACGGAAGTTCCGCCACGGCATCCGCTCCGTCAGCTCTTCGGCGCCCTGATCGAGAAAAGTTTCACGGAGCATCTCGGGTGGCCTGATCTGAATGTCACCAGCTACGTTTCCAACCTGCTCGTGGATTTTGCCCACACAGACCACCTATACAAAATTAGAAATCAGCAAGGCCAGCCGGTCGATACGGTGATGGACCTGTTGTTTGAGTCGGAAGTATTGCTCCAAGCCCAGTCGATGGATCGTGAGCGGGACGTGCATCAGCACATCGGCGATTTCACGCTCTTCATGGCGGGACTATTTCCGGAATATCTTCGCCGCCTGAAGACGTCCGGATTGATCTACCACAAGGATTTTCTCGTGGATTATATGAAGACCGGAAAGCGCTCCTACGGGATTGTCGCGCAAATGGCCGACAGCCCATCAGAGGAAGAGCCCCCTCTATTCCGAAAACTTTCAGACAACTTCGAGCTCTGTGTCACCGGCCTGGGGTTCGTGCGGTCCGATCTGGATCGCATGAAAGATCCGGCGTATCGGCAGGTTCGGAATCTTCTTCTCAATTGACCAAACACCGTCCTCTCATTCTTGCCCATGGAGGCGCCGGTTCCCGACGTGTAACGCCGGCGCAGTCTACATGCCTGGCCGACGCGCTTGCGGCCGGCTACGGCATCCTTGCGCAAGGAGGTTCTGCTTTGGACGCTGTTGAATGTACGGTCGGTCTCCTGGAACAATCTGGACTGTTCAACGCGGGACGAGGAGCGAATCGCCAGCTGGACGGGGTGCAACGGATGGATGCCGCCATCATGGAAGGAGCGCACCTTCAAGCCGGAGCCGTTGCTTCGATCGAAGGGATCGTGCACCCGATTTCGGTGGCACGCGTGGTCATGGAAGAGACGGACCATGTTCTGTTAGTCGGACCATTAGCCGGAAGATTTGCTCGACACTTCAAACTCGATCAGCATCGTTCCGTCGACGTGTCTCGCCGACTCTCATACGACCGGATTCTAGCGAGGCAGACACGTTCAAGAGCAGAGCGGCACGGAACCGTCGGCGCGGTCGCCTTGGATCGGTTCGGAACAGTAGCGGCGGGGGCATCGACCGGTGGGGTTGAATCGATGTTACCGGGACGGGTCGGCGACACCCCGCTCATCGGCTCTGGCGTCTACGCAGACAATCAGAGTGGTGCGGTGTCGATGACGGGAATGGGCGAAGGCATCATCCGCCTTGTCATCGCTAAGAGTATCTGCGATCATCTCACAATGGGGAAAAGCCCTGCGGCCGCCGCTCGACAGTTGTTGCGGATGTTGGTGTCACGGATTTGTGGATCGGCCGGGGCCTTAGTCCTTTCGCAGGACGGGCGATTTGCCATCAGGCATGTGACGCCCCATATGGCTGCGGGCTGGTGGAACGGGGCAGGTAGGCCGACCGTTCGAGGAGAATTTACATGAAGGATGCGTGCTTTCACCTGGCATTTCCCATGCATGATGTGGCGGCGGCGAAGCGCTTCTATGTCGACGGGCTTGGCTGTACGTTGGGCCGGGAGTCGGGCCACGCCGTCACGTTCGGACTCGCGGGACATCAACTCGTGGCGCATCTGACGACGGAACCCCTACCACCGCAACAAGGCATTTATCCTCACCATTTCGGTTTGGTATTCTTGTCGAAAGACTCGTGGCAACAGTTCTTGGAGCAGGCCCAGGCGAAA
>JBDTPK010000027.1:0-13549 GCA_039932735.1 Nitrospirota bacterium | reverse complement strand
ATTACGGGGTGGCCCTGGATTATTAACGCACTATCTAATTAGAAATAGAATAAGCCCTATCTTGGACGAGTAGGTTGTGCGAATTGCTATGAGGTAGAGGCAAGGGCCGTTTGAGGACGGCCCCTGCTGTTCAGTGGCTAGCCGCCTGGTGCGGCCAAAATTTATGCCGGATTTGCGGGAGGGGCTCGCTATCCAAATTTGGGATATCGTAGAGACAGCGATCGATCGTTGCCACTTCATCTTCGGTCAGATCCAAGATGACCCGCTTCTTCCAGAACTGATCGAGGGTAAAATAATCTCCTGACTGAGGCTTCTCAGCCAAGAACGCCTTCATCGTATCGAAGCCTGCCGTATCGACCCCGGGTACACGGCCGTTATTGCGGTCGTGACACCAGTGCAGTACTTCAGCGATTCCGTAGATCGACAACTCAATCTTCATCGTATTGCTCATAGAGTCCTCCTTAGAAGGGAGGTATTGTACCTCAACCTCTGTCCCGTTTTCAAAGCCGTCGCCGAGCGGGCGAGGATTGAGGAAATCGCGTATTCGTGGAGATCGTCGGGTCGCTGGTTTGATTGCCATGAGAAAGCGGCAGTCTGTATACTGGCCACGCGCATTTTGATGGGAAGGTCTGGTTGAGGGGCGCGTGCGTATACAAATGAATCACGACGTCGCCGGTTCCTCGCGCCAGGAGGAGTGCAGGGCCAGACGCGCTCACGGCCACAGCAGGTATAGGGTCTGGAGCCTCATGGTCGTGGCGACCAGCGTGTTCCTACTTATGGGAAGCGCCTGCACCAAGCAAGATCCCTATGCCCCACCGGATCTCTTCTACTATTTCGCCAGCTACAAAGTCGGTAAGAATCCGACGACCGTCACCCCCGCTGACGTGAATCAAGACGGTTTTACCGATCTGGTCACGACCAATATCGGCAGCAATACGCTCTCAATTCTCCTCGGCAACGGGGACGGCACCTTTCGCGATCAAGTCCAACTGAATGTCTGCAAAGAGCCTCGTTCGCTCGCACTCGGGATGTTCAACCACGATTCGTATCCCGATGTGGTCTTGGCTTGTTCTGGGGGCGATGAAGTGGCCGTACTGTTCGGTCGGGCCGACGGAAGACTTGAAGAAGGGCCGCGCTATCCCGTGCATCGAACTCCCATTGCCATCGCCAGCGACGATCTGAACGGCGATCAGGTGCCTGACCTTGTGGTCGCGTTACGGAATGACAAAATTAAAGTGTTCCTGGGTACCGGTACCGGTGAGTTCACCCATGGGGCGCAGTACGAATATGGCGATACACCCACGTCTGTGGCGTTGGCCGACTTGGATGGCGATGGGAAGATCGATTTGGCCGTGACAAATGGGGGACCGATGTCGAATGCCGTCTCCATCTGGATGGGGAATGGGGACGGCACGTTTCGCCTTCCCACTGACTATCGGACGGGGAAGCGACCGCTCGGCGTGAGTTTCGCTGACTTCAATCGTGATCGGATACTCGACCTACTTGTGATCAACGGCGTGCAGGATAGTTTCACGACCTTTCTTGGAATAGGAAATGGCACGTTCCAGCCTGGGCGCGAATCTGGTGCCGACGCAGGCCCAAATTTTGGGTTCGCTCGTGATTTCAATGGTGATAGCCGCACCGACGTGGCTATCGTCAATCTTCAGTCGAGCGATCTCTCCATTCTCTTTGGTCGGGGCGATGGGACCTTTGAATATCCGCCGAGAAACTATCGAACAAAACGAGGCCCCTTCGCCCTCGCGACATTTCGTGTCACGACGGAGGAGGCTGGAGAGCCTGGGCTTGTGACGGCAGATAATGGTAACGAAAGCGTCTCCGTTTTTCTCCATCGAGGGTTGAAGGCGGTGCCCATTCCCGTCACGCCTTCCTCGTGAGGCGTATTAATACCTGTCGAGAGGTGGAGTGAATCAAAAGGCCGTCTTCTTGACAGCCTGCCGACCCTCGGCTAGAGTGCCGAGAGTCGTCTCCTCTCGACCTTATGGGGCTCTATCTCGGGGACACCAGTGAGATCCTTTAGATGGTGGTTTGCTATTGGCGCTCTGCTCACTCTTTCCGTATTGATGGTACAAGGGGGAGTGCGAGACCTGCTCGACGGAGCTTCTCCAGGCAGTGGAACCGGCGCGTACCTTTCGTTTGGCACCACAATCTTCGGTGGAGGATTGTTGGCAGGGTGCTTGGCATTGGTGATGAAACGACTCCAATAGACACGGAATGTGAAGACAGGCGCGTCGATGCGTTGCTTGAGATGTAAGGGCTTTATGATGGTCGAGCGTCACTACACACTGGTGAATCGGCGACTCTACGCCCGTTGTCTGAATTGCGGGTTTTGGATTGATCTTGCCGACCTGCTCCGCTTCTTCCATAAAGTGATAGTCAGTGGGCTTCGCGGAGAGAAGGTGCGGGAATCGTATACACTATGAGTTAGGAGCGACGATTGCATGATGACAAGAGACTTCGGGAGATCTCGCGTGCGGCCATGTCTCGCATATGCTGCTGGGGTGTTCATCAGTCTCCTGTTGATCGGTGCTGAGACCCTCACCGCGTCCTCCGCCCTAGCGAAGAGCAGAGGGAATCAAGCTGTTCCTGCTCGAACTGCGATGACACCTCACCAGTTCCCCCCGTGGCGAGTCGCTCCAGCCCATGGCATTCTTCTCAAGGAACTCAAGAGTGGGCATGTGTTGTATGAACATAATGCGGGGAAGCGGATGTCCCCTGCCAGCCTCACGAAAATCATGTCTGCCCTCGTCATTCTGGAACGGGGGCGTTTGGATGATTTTGTCACGGTGAGTCCCAATGCGGCGCGGGCTCACAAAACCCACCTACGTATAAAGGCGGGGCAGGTTTTTAGGCTTGAAGATCTACTCAAGGCCATGCTGATCGCGTCCGCGAACGATGCCTGTCTCGCCGCGGTAGAGCATGTGGGGGGAGACGAACCACAGTTCGTGGCGCTCATGAATGCCAAGGCGGTAGCCCTCGACTTAGCTGATACGCATTTCAGCAATGGCTGCGGGTTCGATAATCCTGACCATTACTCGACGGCCGAAGACCTTGCCACGTTAAGTCTTACGGCCCTCGATCAACCGATTTTCCGCCAGTTAGTCCGTGAGGAACGAACGATCATTACTCCTGTGAGCGGTCACCGTGCGTATGTGTTGCACAACACGAACAGATTGTTGGGGCGTATTCCCGGTGTCGAGGGAATCAAGACCGGGTTTACCTCCAAAGCCGGGCGGTGCCTCATTGCCAAAGTCTCCCAGAATGGGAGCGATCTTCTCCTCGTAATCCTCAATTCCAAGCGTCGCTGGAACACCGCGACTAATCTCATTGCCTACGGGCTACAGGCAGCCAAAACCCTACACTAAATTTCCCTGTTTGATCGAGTCGGCAGGCCCGGAGGTGCTGGTGCGAAGGTCGTCTCACAGCTTGAGGCGTATACGCTATCAGTCCATTTGAGTCTTCCCGAGAGCTCGAAGTCCTAACAGACTTTGTGATGGCGCGTGGAAGTGGAGGGGGAGCGAAACGAAAACACATTCACGTTGGTAGCAGTGGGGAGAGGACAGTGATCGAGGTCGGCAAGCACGTGATGAGGCCAAACATCAGGCCTATATTGCTACCGAGGTGAGGAGAACTCCACGTTAACATCTTTCCCCAGATAGTTGATGACGAACCCCTGCTTATCGTACGCGAGTATGGCGCCCATCACGTTTTCGTCCCCATAGTCTTCCTGTCCCAATAGTTTTCGCACGTCGTCGGGGCTTTCGCTGTTCAAGACGTTGCGAAAAATCCCTCGAGTCTTATAGGAAAATCGATTATTGATAAAGATCAGATCGATCTTGCCGTCCTGGATGCGTACGCCAGCCATGGGACCTGTCGGCTTGCGTTGGTCGAGCAAAAAAATGAACAAAGCTTCTTGTTCTACTTTTACTCCAGGAATCTTTTCATTGACGAGACTGTCCAAGGCTTTGGCTTCGGAGTCTCCCAATTTGACGCCAAACAGTGAAACTTCGGCACTCTTTAAAGCCTTGGGATCCATCACGTCGTTCTTGCTCAATTCATAGAGCTCGCCGTACCCAGGAGAGACCCATGCGCCGACTCCGGCTGTCACCATGCAGACCATCAAGGCGACTCGCAGTACAAATTTCATTGACTTTTCCTACCCATGGGCTCCGAAAGGTGTATGGTCCGTGAATTGTATTGGCGAAATTGGCAGGGCCAATGCAGTGTGAGGGCATTTTATCGAACGGCCTGAGAACTTGCAAGAACGGCTGAGTGCGTGATGGGGCGGGCCAATCCATTATCAGTTGCTTCGATATGGAACAGGTTACGCGGTGTGATGGGTGGCGAGGAGGAGGGCTCCAAGCTGTCGGAGTCGTTGAAAGTAGGGCTGGGAGTCTTCGTCGAGCTCGTCGGTCAGGTTATCCAGATCTGCAAGGCAATCTTCGATGATTCCGATCCGCTGGGCATCAAGTCCCTCAGGGCTATTGAGGAAATATACGGCACATCCGCTTATGACGGTATCCAGCGTCATCAACGGTCCCTCATGCTGGCCTCCCACTCGAGGCCAGCGCTCTTCCTTGTGGAAGCTCCAGAGGGACAGCACCGCATCACGATCCATTCCGAAGTCCTCAACGAATCCAGGTGTGATCTCACTCAGACCGCCCCACCCTAGCGCATAGGGTAATCGGATCGCAAGGTCGCAAAGACCGAGTTCCAAGAATCGGGAGGCAGTGCGACACCGGTTCAGATTACGGCTGCATTCCGATCGGATAACAAGGCCCCTTCAGATGAAAGACCCCTAACTGTGCGGGCTGCGCGAACCGCCCCTCTCGAGATATGCCGAGCTCACGGGTACAGTCCACGGTGGAGATGCGCTTGGGCGACTTTGTCGATCCCGTTCATCAGGGCGGCCATGCGCATAGAAGTTTTTTTGGAAACGGAAAACTGTAATGTTCGAAGGAAGGCGGAGATCATAATATCTTGCAGTCGTTCTTGAATGTCAGTGGCTTTCCAGAAAAATCGTTGCACATCCTGCACCCACTCAAAATAGGAGACAATCACGCCACCGGAGTTGGCCAGGATGTCCGGAATAATAAAGACTCCTTGGTCCTGCAGGATGCGGTCGGCCTCTAGAGTTGTCGGACCGTTCGCCCCTTCGGCGAGAATCCGGCAGCGAAGTTTCGCGGCATTGCGTTCGGTGATCACCTCGGATAGCGCGGCGGGGACCAGCACAGTACAGTCGAGTTGCAGCAATTCGTCATTGGAAAGCCAATCTCCCAGCTTGGTGTCACGGAGGGGCTGACCTTTGGTCTTGTAGCGAGTGAGGAGCTCTGGAATGTCCAAACCGCTCGAATTATGGATGCCTCCGTTCACGTCGCTCACGGCAATGACGCGTGCGCCACACTCCTGCATGATGCGGGCAGTATGGGCCCCGACGTTACCGAACCCCTGTATTGCCACGGTGATGTTCCGAATATCGAGCTTGAGGTGACGAAGTGCTTCCATGGTGACATACGCCACTCCGCGACCGGTGGCCTCGTCACGTCCGAGGCTTCCCCCAATCGATAACGGCTTCCCCGTGACGACGCCTGGCACCGAATATCCTACTTGCTGACTGTATGTATCCATGATCCAGGCCATGACTTGAGCGTCTGTGCCGACGTCTGGGGCCGGCACATCCTTGTCTGGCCCAATCAGCGGGAATATTTCCGCTGCATAGCGCCTAGTCAGTCGTTGTAGCTCTGGCCGTGAAAACTGTTTCGGATTGATCGCGACGCCACCCTTGGCTCCTCCATAGGGCAGGTCGGCTAACGCGCATTTCCAGGTCATCCACATAGCGAGTGCCGCAACCTCCCCAAGATTCACATCCGGATGATAGCGAATGCCACCCTTTGTAGGGCCGCGGGAGGAATCGTGCTGCACGCGATAGCCGGTATAGACCTCGACCCGACCGTCGTCCATCCTGACAGGCAAGCTGACGATCAGCGATCGTTGAGGAAGTTTTAGCCGCTCACGCAAATTCTGATCAAGCTCCATGGCTTCGGCCGCTTGATCAAACTGCGCAACTGCGAGTCGAAATGTCGGTGTGTCGAGTTCCTGCATGGAGGTATTCCTTTGGTCAGACGTGCGGCGGAAACGTTGATGTAAGCTGATGATCATGGTGCCGCTGTCCAATGCTGTCGGGCGGGAGACCGATCCATTGCATGTTGAACGTTCGCGCGAATTCGAGCGCCACCTGTTGTGCGACGGCTGAAGATGACACGCTGGACTTCCGGATTTCTGCCATGGATGTGATGTGGCACTGTGCCAGGCCACAGGGCATGATATGGGAAAAAGGGGACAGGTCCAGATCTACATTGAGCGCAAATCCGTGAATCGTGACCCCGAGATCGATCCGGACTCCGATCGCGGCAATCTTGGCATCAGCATGATTCCACCGTACCCAGACGCCAGGTTTCTTCTCCATGCGATAGCCCGCAATCCCCCAGCGCAAGAGGGTTTGGATCACGACCTCCTCCAATTTCCATACATATTGTTTCGGTCCTGAACAATAGCGTGACAGCTTGAGGATGGGGTAGCCCACGACCTGGCCCGGTCCATGGTAGGTAATCGAGCCGCCACGATCTACGAATTGGAGACTCGCACCCGTACGGCGGAGCACCTCTTCCCCGCAGTCCCAATGTGTCGGTCGGGTGGTGCGGCCCAGAGTATAGACTGGCGAATGCTCAAGGAGCAGCAAAACATCCCCTTGTCTCTCTGCAATGCGTTCTTCCTGGAATTGTTTCTGAAGTGTCAAAGCCTCGGCATAGGGGATCGGTTGCACAAATCGAACGAGTGTACCCGCTTGTGGGACAGGCGTCGGAAGAGGCCCACTTTCTTGTCCAGGGAAATCATGATCTGTGTGTGATCCATCGAGGTGACTCACAAGGCCACCATCAGCAGCGCAGAATTCTGAAGCAAGATCGTGGACTGGGCGTTCTTTCTCCGGATGGTCAGTGGCAGCGCCAGCTGGTCTTTGGATGGCAGGAGAGAGCTCCACAGGCCTGAGGGGTTGTCAATCTGATATTGGCCGGTGGGGTAATATTGCGGCGAGACGTTTCCGCTACCGGCCACTGACCTTGGCTGGACTTGCATAGGAGTGGCCAGCACACCGTGCATGAGAAGGGTAACCACCGAGGGTATCGAAAGAGATTGTTTGTCTGAAGGGGCTGATCCACGCGGTGATTCAGCAAGGGCGATCGGGCCGAGCGAACCCCTCTGTATTGTGCACATACTCTTCATGGGGCATCGTCTATCCAAGTCAGCCTCATTTTCGCACAACTGTGCTCATGGTGAAAGTTTTGGCAGGATGATGGAATAATAGCCCTTCTCACTCGCCCGACCCCGGCGCGCCGAGACGCGCATTTTCCCAGGCGGCGTCGCCCAGAGGCTCAACGAGAGCTTTCGGAAGGCAGAAGCACTGGAGAGGCTTTCCCGTACGCCAAGACCTATTGTAAGGGCGAACGGCACCACGAAGTGCGGTCCGTTCCTCCTCGCCTCTTCGCTTGCTTCGGCCTTGCTGAAGGGCCTTTTTGAGCATCCTGAGGTTTGTGGGGTCGTCGCTCTGTCTGTCATACTTCAACAGTGCTTTATGTGTAAAACGAGTTTCCCCTTGGCCTGCTAGAAGAAAAAAGGGGCGAGGCTAGGCCTCGCCCCTTACTGCTTTATAAATCTGTGGCTTACTGGATGGCGGCAAACATGTTCTTCACCTCGGGGGTCTTCAACTTCTTGAGCGCTTTCGCTTCGATCTGGCGGATCCGCTCCCTCGTCACTGAGAGGCTCTGCCCTACCTGCTCCAGCGTGCAGGACTGATCGTGGCCGATACCGAAGCGCAGCCGGATGACGGTTTGCTCTCGGGGCGTGAGCGTGCCGAGAATGCGCTCGAGCTGATGAGACATTTCCGTCCGGTGCACATGAGCATCGGGTGGGACCGCTTGCCGGTCTGGGAGCAGCTCCCCGAATTTAGTGCTTCCGTCACCCACCGGCTTCTCCAGGGCAACCGGTTCTTGAAAGGCCTGCATGGTTTCGTGGAGTCGTTCCGGTCTCATGCGTAGCGCCTGCGCCACTTCTTCGAGTCGAGCCGGACGGCCCAGCTGTTGCCCCAGCCGTCTGGTGACGCGGAGGATGCGGTGTGAGGCTTCAGTCTGGTGAACGGGAATGCGAATGGTCCTCGATTGATCCGCCAGTGCCCGCGTGATGCCTTGACGGATCCACCAGGTGGCATAGGTGCTAAACTTGAACCCTTTACGGTATTGATAGCGTTCGGCCGCCTTCATCAACCCGATATTGCCTTCTTGCACGAGATCGAGCAACGTCAGGCCGCGGCCCGTATGATGTTTTGCGATATCCACGACTAGCCGCAGGTTGCAGCGCACCAATTCGTCTTTTGCCTGTTCGAGCATGATCCGAGCGGAGCGAAGGGAGGCCAACTCTTCCTTGAGCTGCTTGAAAATGACCACTGGAAGCCTCTGCTGCCCCGCTTCCTGCTTGAGCATCTCGCTGAGGCTCTCTTGGGCCTTATCGATCGCGGTGGCTGAGAGCCCGCTCAACCCTCTCACCATCTGGAGTGTACGCCTCGCCTCGAGCAAAGAATCCGAACGCTTGAGGCGGGGAAGGATTCGTATGACGTGGCGCAAGGCTTTCCGAATAGTGTTGGTCCCGACATCGATCTTCTTTGCCAGCTCGACTTCTTCTTCTCTGGTCAAGAGGGCTCGTTCGCCGAAAGAGCGAAAGTAGAGTGACTCCAACATAAATGGGCCACCGCCGACGGCGGTACGAGGCACTGTCTTCGTCGCTTCTTCAGGTTGTTCTGCTTCGGATCTATCTCGACCGATCATATCCAAAAGGTCGCTCGCCTCGGGATCGTCCGCATCAACATCCTTTGCAATCGTGACATGCTCATCCGGTTCAGGGGTTAGAAAAAGATTCTCTTTCATGTCGTCGACCCTCCTCTGGCTAGCTGATGTGGTCCTCCGCATGGTGGTGATCTCCACAGGTTCCCGCTCCTTCGTTCTACTCTATGAGAGACAGCGATCCGCGAAACGATTCATTCTGGGCTCTGTCTTGACGGATGTTTCGATATCTCTCTACGGAGCAAATCCTGTGCTGAATTGTTCATGAGAACGGCCGACCGCAATCACAATGGAAATACAACATTATTAGAGTGGTCTAATGAGTAAACCTACGATGTGGGTGAGGCAACCCTGCTACAGATGTGTAGGTGTGGCGATAGGCAATAGGCGTAATCGCCACAGTGACTTCAGGACCAGCCAATAGAGAAATGGCGTGGCGATGACAATGGGAAAGGACGACAACGTGGTCGAATTTTCCTCTGACTTGATTGCGAAAAACGTCTGGAGATGGTGGAGAGTTGACATTGTTGGTGTCGGGCCATCAGAGACCAGGCTCAACGGATGTGCGTATCGAAATCGCGCTTAATCGGTTCTCCAAGAAGACAGATGGGAGAGGGCGCGCAATCCGGCTTCGTGATCGTTGTATTGTTGAAAACCTGGCGCAGCACTTCTAGAATGGATCCCCGATGTCGCATTTTCAATCAAGCGAACGTATCCATCTGGTCGACAAGAAAGGGAGGCAGTATGCCCTGACCCTGAAGGCCGGAGAGTGTTACCAGCTGAGCGGTCACAAAATTGCCCACGACGACCTCATCGGAAAGCCGGATGGTTCGCTAGTCACGCTTTCCGGCAACAAAACAATGTTGGCGCTCAAACCGACGTTCGGCGACTATGTGCTTAAGATGCCGCGTGGCGCGCAAGTGTTGTATCCGAAGGATCTGGCGCTCATGTCGATGTGGGCAGATGTCTATCCGGGCGCGCGCGTGTTCGAGGCGGGGACCGGCTCTGGGGCATTGACGATGGCTCTCTTGCGCGCCGTGGGGCCGCGTGGTTTGGTGGTGACCTACGAAGTTCGTGAGGATTTCGCGCGGACAGCGATGACCAACATTGAACGGTACATGGGCCCGATGCCGAATCTGATCCCGCTTCGTCAGAACGCATACGAGGGGATTAGTCTGCTCGACGATGATCTGCCCTTCGATCGTCTCGTCCTCGATCTTCCTGAGCCCTGGCAGGTGGTACCGCATGCCGCACAGGTTCTTCGCTCTGGCGGCATATATCTGAGCTTTGTTCCCACTGTCCCTCAAGTAGTGCAGACAGTTGAGGCCCTTGAGCGAGCGACGGTCTTTGGTATGGTCGAAACATTCGAAACACTGCTGAGGACCTGGTCGATTCAGGGACGTAGCGTACGGCCGGATCACCGAATGGTCGCCCATTCAGGCTTCATAACAGTGGCCAGAAAAATCGAGTCGGGTCTGTGGCCCGCAGGTCAACCTGTTGAATCTGTCAGTGAGGTCACTGATACTCATGAAGAGCGAGAGGAGCGTACGAGATGAATCGATTACAGGGGAAGGTCGCGGTCATTACGGGAGGCAACGCGGGTATCGGTGAGGCGATTGCTATAGTCTTTGCGCGTGAGGGGGCATCGGTCGTGCTTACGGGGAGGCGGCAAGGGGAACTGGACCGAGTTGTGAACGATATTATGAAGGAGCGGGGCAACGCATTCGCCGTTGCCGGATCGGTCACAGATGAATCTCATGTTCAGGAGACGGTGCGTCAGGCTGTGCAGCAGTTCGGGCAACTCGATATCCTCGTCAATAATGCCGGAGTAGGAGATTTTGGCAAGCGTCTGCATGAGATCGATGATGCCACCTGGGCCCAAGTCCTCGACGTAAACCTCACCGGGGTATTCCGCATGGCTCGAGCCGTCCTGCCACAGATGCTCAAGCAGGGAAAGGGAGCGATCATCAATATCTCTTCCATCGCGAGCCTGGTCGGACTTCCGGCCTTGTCGGCCTATGCCGCCTCCAAGGGTGCGCTTGATGCCTTGACGAGAGCCCTCGCAGTCGACTACGCGAACGAAGGCATTCGCTGCAATGTGGTGAATCCGGGACTCATCGATACGCCAATGGCCGCTCCGCTGATGAGCAACCCAGAGCTGCTGAACCCCATTCTCTCGCACTACCCTCTCCGTCGAGCTGGAAAACCGGAAGAGGTGGCCAATATGGTTCTCTATCTGGCCTCCGACGAGGCAGCTTGGGTCACGGGTGGAACCTTTCCCATCGATGGAGGGATGAGCATCTCGTAGACAGAAGTCTCCAGGTGCATGGTGGGTATCGCCGCTGCAGTGCTGGATGATTGTCAGCCAGTCCGAGGACAGAATAGAAACTGCGATTTCGTGAACCTATGGACATCAATGCCCATACTCAATTCTGCGGTGTCATCGGCAATCCCGTCGAGCATTCACTCTCACCCGCGATTCACAATGCTGCGTTTCAGAAACTTGGGCTGAACTTCGTGTATCTGGCATTCCGCGTGGAAGCGATCGGCGATGCCATCAAGGGTCTTCGCGCCTTGGGGAACTTCCGCGGCGCCAGTGTGACCATCCCTCATAAAATGTCGGCCGTTTCGTATCTCGACTCTGTCGACCCGACGGCAGGTCATATCGGCGCGATTAATACTATTGTGGCTACAGACGGAATTCTGACAGGGCATAACACCGATGCGACCGGTGCTTTGCGCGCGCTTCGTGAGGGCCGTGTAGCGTTGGAAGGGCGGCACGTCGTGATGCTGGGATCTGGAGGCGCTGCTCGTGCGATTGCCTTCGCACTCGGGGTTGAAACAGGGATCGAACGCTTGACCATACTAGGAATCGATGACCAGGAACGCAGAGTCTTGGCACGAGATCTCAAGTCAAAGTCAGGGATGACCGTGCAGGAATCGTCTCTTGATGAGGAGGTCGTGCGAAAGGTACTGTCGGACGCTCAGGTGCTGATCCATTGCACCCCGATGGGCATGTCGCCAAAAGTACACGAGACTGCTGTACCGGCGGCGTTGCTCCATGGGGGGCTGACGGTCATGGATATTGTCTACAACCCTCGGGACACCCAGTTGTTGAAGGATGCGAAGGCGGCAGGCTGTCGTACGATTCCAGGGCTTGAGATGTTTCTTCATCAAGCGGCGACGCAGTTCGAACTCTGGACCGATCAGGCTGCTCCAGCTGATGTGATGCGCGCAGTCTTAGAATCCCGCTTCTCATGAATATCGTGCTGATCGGTTATCGAGGAACCGGCAAGAGTGCAGTGGGCAGACGACTTGCGGCGCGATTGGGCCGCAAGCTTGTGTCGACCGATGCAGAGATCGTCAGGCGTGCGCAACGTACGATTTCAGAGATCGTTGCTCAAGACGGATGGGAATACTTCCGCGATCTTGAGTCCAATATTTGCCGGGAACTTGCTGGCCGAGACCATCTTGTCATCGATACCGGCGGTGGGGCCATTCTTCGCATGCAGAATGTCGAGGCGTTGAAGAAACATGGAACCGTGTTTTGGCTCACAGCCTCTGTCGAGACGATCACGAAACGAATCGGCGGTGATTCTCAACGTCCCTCGTTGACGGGGGCCAAGTCGTTCGTCGATGAAATCCAGGACGTGTTGAGGGAGCGAACACCGAAATATCAAGCGGCGGCTGATCACGTGATCGCAACCGATGGTCGATCAATCGATCAGCTGGTTGAGACGGTACTGACACTGGTATGAGCCTGCTCGATTGTGTCTCCGTCGTCTCAGAATGAGACTGTGCCATTGCCTCGTCCTTGACAAGACCTTCGTCGAAGTGCTTGAAATAGCAGAACGCGCCCGTAGCTCAATTGGATAGAGCATCGGACTTCGGATCCGAGGGTTGGGGGTTCAAGTCCCTCCGGGCGCACCACAAATCATCGGCGTACGATATTATCGCAATCTGCTAGGTATGCCTGTAGAGACAGTGTAAAAGTGAACCGGTCATTCCTGTTGTAGCGGCTCGGGTGCCATCACGGGTATCGGCACCGGCCCTGGAGAGGCTTTCCGTCAAGGCCTCTATCTCACACTGCTGGAAGCCCACTGGCAGGAGACGGAGAAGAATTGAGTGCTCCCGAAGAGCCAATAGCCACAGCCATTAGAAAACGGTTTATGCGGACTCTACGGGGTTGAAATCAGAGGCCTAAAAGCACCGGACTGAAGCGGGTATTTGGTCACAGCCAGGGAAACATAAGAATGATCTGGACGACGAAGAAACCGACGAAGCCGGGGTGGTATTGGTATCGCAGTGAGTGCGATGGGCAGACCGTGAAAGTGATCCATTTCATCGATGACGACGGAGATGGGCCCTACCTCGCAACATCAGACGATGTGGCACTTAAGGACTTAGCCGGCGAATGGGCCGGACCGGTTGAGCCGCCATTGCAGAGTCAGAGTCGTTAGGAGTTGGTTGCATGTCTCGTGACCAGCTGGCATCCTTCTTCAAAAAAGCAGGGTCCGAAGGAGCTCATGGTTAGTGCCTAACCCACGTCTTCAGGATTCTCGCGCCTGGGCAGGTGGAGCGGTATGTTATTCCAATTCCAGTTAAATAAGCCTATAATTATGTCACTGGCGGTGAGCGAG
>JBDTPK010000026.1:0-13851 GCA_039932735.1 Nitrospirota bacterium | reverse complement strand
CCACGATCGCGGGTTTGAGGGTATGCATTGGACGGTGCTGATGCGTATGGATCGGGGCGACGTATTGGCGCCGATTCGAGAAGTCCTCTGGAACCTTGGCCTGGCGGGCGGCGCCGTGGCGGTTCCAACGTTTGGACTCTTGGTGTGGACCGTGAATCGTGTGCGGAAAGAATATCAGCACGCGCAGCAGGAGCGTGCGTTTGCTGTGGAGGCCGAAGCGTCGCTGCGCAAGAGTGAAGCCCACACGCGGCGCATCGTCGAATTGGCGCTCGACGGCTTCATTGGTATGGATGCGGCTGGAGTCATCACAGACTGGAATATACAAGCCGAACAGATTTTCGGCTGGTCCCGAGAAGAAGCCATCGGGCGACTCCTCTCTTCAACCATCATCCCTCCACAATACCGGGAAGCCCATGAACAGGGACTGCGTCACTTCCTCGCGACCGGCAAAGGATCGTTGTTGAATACCAGGGTTGAAATCACTGGCTGCCTCCGGGATGGGCACGAGATCCCGATAGAACTGGCCATCTCACCGTCCTTGGGGCAAGGGGGGGCCTACACGTTCAGCGCGTTTGTGCGTGATATCTCGGCGCGGAAAGAGACGGAGCAGCAGGGCCTCATGCACCAAGAGGAATTGCAACGACTGAACGAAGCATTAGATAGGCGGGTGCAGGCTCGGACGCAGGAGCTGGCCGCTGTGAACCAATCGTTGGTCGCTGAAGTGAATGAACGGATACAGACCGAGCAGTCGCTTGAGCAGAGCCGGCAAGCCCTGCAGAAGTTGGCGCTCCAATTGTTGCGTGTCCAGGAGGACGAGCGCCGCCGTATCTCGCGCGATCTGCACGATGACATCAATCAACAGCTCGCGCTTCTTGCCATGGATATTGAAGCAGTAGTGAAGCAACTCAGCTCCTCACAGGGCAACCTGGCCCGAGCTGTTTGCGCAATACAAGACCGTGTGATTGAGTTGTCCGATGTGGTGCGTCACTTGGCCTATCAGCTTCATCCCTCCATCCTCGACGACCTCGGCCTTCCGATCGCCCTGCAGCGGTTGGTGGAGGATTTCACCGCTCGAAGCCATATCCAAGGGAGTTTTGGGCACAAGAATATTTTCGCAGCCGTCCCCCAGGAAGTTGCGACCTGTCTCTATCGCGTGACCCAAGAAAGTCTCAGTAACGTGGCTCGGCATGCTGAGGCCACTCAAGTCGACGTGGAGTTGACCGGGTTTCTATCTGAACTGATAGTCACGATTACAGATAATGGAGTGGGATTCGACTCCGAACAATCCCGGAACGGATCGCATAGCTTGGGGTTGCTCGGCATGAAAGAGCGAGTGGCCTTGGTCCACGGGGATTTGCAAGTCGTGTCCTCGGTGGGGAAGGGAACCAAGGTGAAGGTGGTGGTATTCCTTCCGGAGGGGGAGGCATGAGCAAACCACGGGTTCTCTTGGCCGACGACCATACCATGGTGCTGGACGGGTTCCGAAAACTGTTAGAGGATCGATGTGAGATCGTCGGCGTGGCGGAGGATGGCCGGACGCTGCTTCGAATGGCTCAGGAACTTCACCCCGACATTGTCACCCTTGATATCTCTATGCCGGAGCTCAACGGGGTCGATGCCGCCAGAAAGCTGAAGAAGATGCTGCCCCACACCAAACTGATCTTCGTGACGATGCATGCCGACCAGGCCTATGTGAATGAAGCCTTCAAGGCCGGTGCCTCAGGCTATCTGCTCAAACGATCCGCTGGTTCAGAGTTACTCCAAGCCATCCAATCGGTCATGGACGGACAATGTTATGTCACCCCCCTTGTCGCAAAAGGCTTGGTGGAGTCGGCCATTTCAGGGAAGATGCCTGCGGCTCTGAAGGACAAGCCCCTGACTGCACGCCAACGAGAAGTGTTGCAACTCGTGGCAGAAGGGAAGACGGTCAAGGAAATTGCGTCGGCGCTCACAATCTCACCGAAGACGGTCGAGTTTCATAAATCGCAGATCATGACCCTCCTCGATCTCCACACGACGGCGGAACTCACAAAGTACGCCCTCGTCCATGGCCTCCTCGCATCCGACTAACCTTCCTGCTTCCTTGCCCAAGCCTGTAGTGTGTATGACGGTTCGTGGTGAACTCACCTGAGTGTGCCTTCCTTGTGAAGCGGATCTCGTATCTCGCATGCGCCGACCAGGCATTGTGATCTCGTCTTGCGCGTTACGCTTCGTTCCCATGAGTCGATTGCAACAAACACGCTTATGAGAATAGCTGTGCCTGATCGCCTAGGGATATTACTTGGCGACCCTAGGCGGATGCCTAGTAGCGTTGTGACACCCCTCGGTTTATACGTATCCCGCCCGCGATTTGGGTAGAGCTCAGTCGACGTCATTCTCGACCAGGGGCCGAGAAGGGTGAATCAGCTGTGAGGGGTTGGAGGATGCGCACAATGGCGTGCGCAGCGACGACGCCGTCGAGGTGAGAGAACCGATGATGAGCGAGCCATGGGATCACCAACAGAGCGTGGGAGACTGTCACATGAAGATAGATAGAAAAAATGTCAAGACACTGTTTCTGGTGGCTGGGGCCACCATGGCGCTGATTGCCGGGATGGTATCCACCGTTCCCAGTGCGTACGCCAGCGGCACAATTAAGCTCGATGATGACAAGTGGATTTCCCTTGGAATGGGTATCCGCACAAGTTTCAATATGGTCGAAGATGGGTCGGCGAGCCAATCACAATACAGCAACACCTTTGGGGTAAACAACGCTCGTATCTATGTCAACGGGAAGATCCACAAGTATGTCGGGTTTGAGTTCAACACCGATTGCTTCAACTGTACGGTTAACGGAGGTGCAGGTGCTGGATTTGGGGGTAATTCCAATATCGGCCTGCTCGATGCGATAGGGAAGTTCGAGATTAATGAGCTAGTGAACGTCTGGTTCGGGCGGATGTTGGTGCCGACAGAGCGCGGCGAACTGAACGGCCCGTTCTACCACGCGGTCTTTGACGGCTTTAGAACACCATTTAATCAATCCGACTTCAGCGGGGGTTTTGGCCCAGGCGGGGCCGGTCTCTATGGCCGCGACAACGGTGTGACCTTCTTCGGGAAAGTCCATCCAGGCGGGACACATCTGCAATATGTCGCGGGGTTGTTCACGGGACTCCAGTCAACCGCAACAGCGGGACCCAATCAAAGGAACAGCCTGAAGTACGCCGGACGTCTCACGTGGAACTTGCTGAACGAAGAGAAAAATCCCGGTTACTATACCAGCGGCACCTACTACGGGACAGCCGGTGATATTCTCGCAATTGCAGTGGGAGGGGAATATCAGAATGCCGGCTCTGGTTCATTGGCAAATAAAAGCATGTTTGGGAGTGTCGTCACCGACCTCTTGTTTGAAAAAGTACTCGGGAACGAAGGCGTGGTCACAGTCAACGCGGAGCTCAAACGATATTGGGCACAGGACCTCGCCGCCTTTGGGAACGCAGACTGCTTCTGCATGTTTGCCGGGACGTCATGGACAGGGTACGCCCTGTATCTGTTTCCGCAGGAAATCGGGATCGGGAAATTTCAACCCTATGGGAGATATACCGGCCTGAACAGTCAGTTCGGCGGTGCACGAGAAGAATTTGAACTCGGCGTGAACTATGTCATTTCCGGTCACAATGCGCGCATCTCGACCTACTGGCGGACTGGCAATATCGGCAGCAGCGCCCAGTTCAACAACCAGAACTTGAGCTATGCCCCCGGCTCGACAGGGCAGCACGTCGATAACTTCACTGTGGCCTTGCAGCTACAGTATTAAGACAGCAGTGTGGTTTAGAGAAAGTTTCTAGCGACGTAATGCATGCGGTCGATCTGACACAACATCTGCTTGTGAGTGAAAGGAGTCCGACCATGGAATCGAGCAAACCTAATGAGGTAAATCAGGTTAAGCCGGCCACGGATACTGCGGCAGAGACCGGTCCCTCGCGGCGAGAACTTCTGGTTAAGGGAGGTAAGGTAGTGGCCGGCGTAGGGGTCGCCGCCCTGCTTGGCAATTTGGGCAACTGGGCTCTGTCTTATGCGGCGGACAAGGAACCAATCAAGATCGGGATCCTGCATTCCCTCAGCGGCACGATGGCAATCAGCGAAGTCTCGTTGCGAGATACCGTGATGATGGCCGTCGGTGAGATCAACGCGAAGGGTGGGGTGATGGGCCGGATGATCAAGCCAGTCGTCGTCGACCCGGCCTCGAACTGGGATCTCTTTGCTGAAAAAGCCAAGCAGCTGCTGCTGCAAGACAAGGTATCGGTCGTCTTCGGCTGTTGGACCTCGGTCAGCCGGAAATCGGTGTTACCGGTTTTCGAGAAGAATAATGGCTTGCTGTTCTATCCCGTGCAGTATGAGGGAGAAGAATGTTCGCGCAACGTGTTCTACACCGGCGCCGCTCCGAATCAGCAGGCTGTGCCGGCGGTGGATTATCTGATGAGCAATGAGGGCGGCGGATTCAAGAAGTTCTATCTGCTCGGCACGGACTACGTGTATCCCCGCACCACCAATAAAATTCTGCGCGCCATGTTGCTGGCCAAGAAAGTGCCTCCGACCAACATCGAGGAAGAATATACGCCGTTCCACCACCAGGATTATCAGACCATCGTCGGCAAGGTGAAGAAGTTCGCCGCGGGCGGCGGAGGCTGCGTGATCAGTACGATCAACGGCGATAGCAACGTGCCATTCTACAAAGAGTTTGCGAACCAAGGTTTGCGGTCTGAAGATGCTCCGATCATGGCCTTCAGCGTGGCGGAAGACGAGCTACGTGGGATGGACACCTCGGCATTGGTCGGGCACCTGGCGGCGTGGAATTATTATCAAAGCGTTGATACACCGCAAAACAAGAAGTTCGTGGCGGATTTCAAAGCCTACTGCAAGAAGAACAATCTGCCCGACGGCGACAAGCGGGTCACCGACGACCCGATCGAAGCCGCCTATTTCGGGGTCTATATCTGGAAACAAGCTGTTGAGAAGGCTGCGTCGATCGAAGTCGACATGGTTCGAAAGGCAGTCTATGGCAGCAAGTTCCTTGCGCCGGGCGGCGAAATCATGATGGATGCCGCCAATCACCACACCTACAGACCGGTTCTTATCGGGGAAATTCTGAAAGACGGGCAGTTCAAGGTCATCAATCGGTCTCAAGGATTGGTGAAGCCGGAGCCCTGGAGCGAGTTTACGAATCCCGATAAGGGGTGCGACTGGGTCGGTCACCAAGGGACCTATCAAAAATAGTTCGTCATCTTAGAGGGGGCTGCTCGGAGGCCCCCTCCGGGAGGGCGAAGAGGTTCGGTCGACGGGACAAGAGGTCTAAGCTATTTGTGTGTCTTCTGGAGGCACCGTTTACGGTCATGATGATTGCGCGGTATCGCACCATTGCAGCACTCGTTTTCCTCGTGCTGTTCCTGTTTTCCGGACCAGCATGGTCGATTGCAGGAGAGGGGTCTGTTCCGGTGACTCCGACGTCTCCCTTGTGGCAACCGCTCACCCAGATCACCAGCGAAGATGAGTCTGTCCGCAATGCGGCCATTCGTGTGTTGATCGAACAGGGCGATGTCAGCCTGGTTCCTCGCCTGGAGGAGATCCTCGCCAATGCAGACCGCGGAATCAGGTACGCCATTAAGTCGCTCATCGATCTCCTCAAGAATCGGACGAAACTCGCTAGCCCCGACAGCGATGTGCGCCGATCAGCGGCGACGGATCTCGGCACTTCCGGGAAGACCGCGGCGATTCCTTGGTTGGAAGCTGCTACGGCAAACGAGCCGAACAAGTGGGTGCGGTATACGATGGAAGAGTCTGCGGCGCTGCTCAAACTCGCGTTGGACGATCCATCGATCAAAATTGCCGCGATCGAGAAGCTTGGCGAACTCCGCAGTGAAAACGGAGTGCCGGCCATGAAGGCGTTGGTCGAGGTCGGCGCAAGCGCCGATGCCAATGAATCGCAGAAGGCAGTGGCGAATGCTGCTGAGGCCGCGATCAAGGACGTTGTCACCTGGGGTGCCTGGTCGAACGCAATTGAAACGGTCTTCCGCGGAATCAGCCTCAGTTCAATTCTATTGATCATGTCATTGGGGTTGGCGATCGTCTTCGGTTTGATGGGCGTCATCAATATGGCCCATGGCGAGCTGATGATGGTCGGGGCCTATGCGACGTTTATTACTCAGGAAGCTTTCAAGGCTTTTCTGCCTTCCACCATGTTCGATTCGTACTTTCTGACCGCGATGCCGGTGGCATTTCTTGCCGCAGCAGGCTTCGGACTGTTGCTTGAAGCCACGGTGATCAGGTTTCTGTACGGTCGTCCGTTGGAGACCTTGCTGGCAACCTGGGGCGTCAGCCTGGTCATGATGCAAGCGGCGCGTGTGTATTTCGGGGATCTGACGTCTGTCGTCGCACCGGCATGGCTGAGCGGCGGACAGCAAGTATTGGTGGGTGTGTACCTGCCGTACAATCGAATTTTCATCATTGGACTTTCGATCCTCTGCGTGCTGGGGATTTACTATGCCCTCTTTAAATCGAATCTTGGGTTGCGCGTTAGGGCAGTGACTCAAAATCGTAATATGAGCGCCTGCCTCGGTATCCCGACCAGAAAAGTCGATGCCTATACCTTTGCATTCGGGTCCGGGCTGGCCGGCATCGCCGGCTGGGCCCTCACGTTGATCGGGAACGTCGACCCGGGCCTCGGCCAAAATTACATCGTCGATTCCTTCATGGTGGTCGTCACAGGCGGGGTTGGGAAACTGGCCGGCACGATCGTGGCCTCGCTGGGGATCGGCGGGCTGAACAAGCTGATCGAGCCAGGCTTCGGCGCCGTGTACGGCAAGGTGTTGATACTCGTGATGGTGATTCTGTTCTTGCAATGGAAGCCGTCCGGATTGTTCGCAATGAAGGGGCGGAACGCGGATTGAGAATGAGTCCAGCGCAGGCCTTTGAAGAGAAATGGCAATACCATGACTGACGGATCAACAGACACGAGTCGCGGTGGAGGGATGGCCTTCTGGGTTGTCGGCGCCATTCTGCTCCTGGTCATGCCGGCCCTGAACCTCCTCCCGCCTGAAGATTCCTGGATGCATCTCTCCGATTTCAGTCTGAATCGGTTCGGAAAGTTCCTCGCTTTTGCGATTCTGGCTCTTGGGCTCGATCTTATCTGGGGCTACACCGGTATCTTGAGCTTGGGGCAAGGAGTCTTTTTCGGACTCGGCGCGTACTGCATGAGCATGCACATGATGCTCACGATTGGAAAAGAGAGCGTCTATGGCAGCGATATGCCGGACTTCATGGTATGGAACCAGGTCAAAGAGCTGCCACTCTTCTGGAAGCCGTTCCACAGTTTTCCGGCCGCGGTCATCGGAGCGATTCTGGTGCCGATGCTGTTCGCGCTCATATTCGGATTTTTCGCCTTCCGCAGCCGCATCAAAGGCGTCTACTTTGCGATCATTACGCAGGCCTTGGCGCTTGTCGCCTGGCTGGTCTTTAACCGAAACGATACGAATCTCGGCGGCACGAATGGATTGACGGATTTCAAGCAGATACTCGGGTATCGGCTCTCGGAGCCAAGCACTCAAATGATGTTGTATGTCATCACCGTGCTCTGTCTCGGTGCATCCTATCTCTTCTGCCAGTGGATCATTCGCTCGCGGGCCGGCCGGGTGCTGGTGGCCGTGCGGGATAGCGAGAAGCGCGTCGTCTTTTCCGGGTACACCCCGGCCAACTACAAATTGTTCGTCTTTGTTGTGGCCGCAGCCCTAGCTGGATTGGCCGGGATGTTGTACGCCCCTCAAGTCGGGATCATCACGCCGGCGCAGATCGGAGTGCTGCCGTCACTTGAAATGGTCATCTGGGTGGCGGTGGGTGGCCGTGCCAGCTTGGTAGGGGCGGTATTGGGGGCCGTGAGTGTGAATTACGGCCGGAGCGTACTCACAAACTATTTTCCTGAACTTTGGCCTTTCATCCTCGGGGGACTCTTCGTGTTGGTCGTACTGTTATTCCCCGATGGGTTGATCGGCATGATGCGAAAAGGGAAGAGTCTCCTGACCCGGCGGAAAGCCGGTGACGGAAAACCAGCTGTGCAGGATAAGACGACCGCCGTGTTGGAGGGGAAGCGCTGAGATGGCCGAGCAAGCTTCCTTTCAAAATTCCATCATCTATCTCGATGGCGTGACCGTCGATTACGATGGCTTCAAGGCGTTGAACCACTTGACCTTCATGGTTGACTTCAAGGAGTTGCGCGTGGTCATTGGGCCAAATGGGGCTGGTAAGACGACCTTGCTCGACGTGATCTGTGGGAAGACCAAGCCGGCAAGCGGTCGTGTCGTGTTTGGGAGAGATGTCGATCTGAAGGGGAAGCGCGAAGATGAAATCGTTGAACTCGGCATCGGGCGAAAGTTCCAAGCTCCATCGATCTATGGATTTCTGACCGTCTGGGAAAACCTCGACTTGTCGTTGAAACGGAGCAGCAAAGGAGTCTTCGCAACCCTGTTCGGGAAATCGACGGCGGAGGAGCGGGCAAGGATTGAGGAGAACCTTGAAACAATCGGTCTGAAAGATTACGCGCATACCAGAGCCGGATCACTGTCGCATGGTCAGAAGCAATGGCTCGAAATCGGTATGGTGATTTTGCAAGATCCCTCGTTGCTGCTCGTCGATGAGCCGGTTGCTGGGATGACCGACGAAGAAACGGAACAGACGGGGCAATTGCTTCAATCGTTGGCGGAAAAACAGGCGATCGTCGTCATCGAGCACGACATGGAGTTCGTTCGGCAGATCGCTCGCATCGTCACGGTCTTGCACGAGGGCGCCGTCATTTGTGAAGGCACCGTCGAGAAGGTGCAGGCGGATGATCGCGTGCGAGAGATATATCTCGGCCGCCAAAAGGTGGCACATTAGCAGAATGTTGAAAATGAAGTGGGGTAGCCTGGCCGTCCTCCTGCTCGCGGAACGCGCACGATAAGAATGTGCTCGTTCGACGCGCGCAATCGAGGATCGACCAGGTTACGCTTGAAAGTGAAATAGGGAATTGGGAAGACGCGGGCAGTTGGGATCATCCCAGCAACCCCTGATTAAACGATAGTTCGCTGCGGCCTTGCCTGTGGGACGGCGCGTGTTGGCGCGCCAGGGTTGGGCGGGTGAGAGAGCTGCTCTTTTGAACATCCTGTGGGGGCAACAGAACCTACATCATGCTGCGACTTGACAAGATCAACGCCTACTACGGCGAAAGCCACATTCTCCGGGATGTGTCCTTTACGATCGACCCCGGAGAGGTCGTGTGTCTCATGGGCCGGAACGGGGTCGGCAAGACGACTACGCTCAAAGTACTGACCGGCCTGCTGCCGGCGAGGTCGGGACGAATGATGTTCGATGGGGCCGATGTCACGAAGGCACCGACCGACAAGAGGGCACGTAGCGGACTGGCCTGCGTGCCGCAGGGCAGGGAGATCCTTCCTCATCTGACGGTCAAAGAGAATTTACTGCTCGGTTTTTGGGCGAGGTCGGACAAACCGAACGGGACGGTCCAGAAGACCGTCTTCGACGAAGTCTATCACCTCTTTCCCAAGCTCACGCAAATTCTCAACCGACCGGGCGGCGTCCTGAGCGGTGGGGAGCAGCAGCAGCTGGCAATCGGGCGCGCAATCCTGTCAAATCCCAAGCTGCTTTTGCTCGATGAACCGACTGAAGGCATTCAGCCTTCGATTGTGGATCAAATCGAAGACGTCATCATCGGATTCAAGAACCAGCGCCGGTTCGCTATTTTGCTGGTCGAGCAAGGACTCCACTTTGCCGCGCGCCTGGCAGAAAAGTATGTGGTGATGGCCAAAGGGGCGGTGGTGGTATCGGGCAAGAGTACTGAGTTGAGCGCGGAACAGGTGAAGCAGTATTTGACGGTATAGCTGGGGCGCGGGACGGCTAGGTGGGCTCCTTGCTCGCAGGACGCGCACGATAAGAATGTGCTCGTTCGATGCGCGCAGTTGAAGTCACCCTGACGATCTCGGTACTATTTGATCCCAACGTGTAGGCGAGGGGCAGGTGCTTTTTCTGCTCGATTGATACATGACCACTGACGGAGCTGCACGATGCATTTAACACCGAGTGAACAAGAGAAGCTTCTGATCTATGTCGCGGGGAATTTGGCTAAGGAGCGCAAGGCGCGTGGGTTGAAATTGAATCATCCTGAAACCGTCGCATTTGTGACCCCGGCAATTCTTGAAGGTATCCGCGATGGGCGTTCGGTATCTGACCTCATGAGCTATGGTGCGACGCTGCTCAAGAAAAATGATGTCATGCCCGGCGTCGGGGAGATCATTCCTGACTTGCAGGTCGAAGGCATACCGCGCATTGAGGTGGATCAGGAAACCTATGTGGTGAAAGCCGATGGGAAGATTTTGACATGCGATCCGATGACTATTCTCCCGATGGCGCAACGGTATTTTTTGTTCTAACGGCTGCTGAAAACGCCGTCCAGCGGCGTTCTTACCTTGAACGCATCCTCAAAGTGCCCAGAGGGTACGCCTCCGGTGCGTTCGGCGGCTCGGCCTTACCGGACAACGTTTTAGCAGCCTGGTCGCTAGGGCGGACCTATGGAAATGGCCCACTGAATAATCCAATGAATACTCTATCGCTTCTGAACGGTCTTCGCTTCGTCGATAGTTTTTTTCCATCAGGAGGCTATGCCTTTTCTTACGGGCTTGATGCGGCAGTGCAGGGAGGTGCGGTTCGGAATTCAGAAGAACTGTCGCGCTATGTGATGGAGTCGCTCACGACTGGAATGGGTGAACGCGAAGCCGTGGCAGTCGGATTAGGACATGAAGCAGTTGTCTCCGGCATCCTGGAAACTGCCTTCGAGACGGATCGAGAACTGGAGGCGATGAAATTGGGTCGTGAAACACGAACCGCCAGCCAGCAAATGGGTCGCCAGGTAATTCGGTTGGCCGCGAACCAACAGGCTAGACATCCACTGATCGAAGACTATCATGAGGCGGTTGAGGCTGAGTGGACGCCGGACATATGGCCGTGATGGTTGGACTCACGCTGGCGGCCGCCGGTTCGTCGAAGGAGGAGACTAGTGCCGCATTTCTGTACCAAACCGCAATGGGCTTTCTTGCGGCGGCGATGAAGTTGTTGCCGCTTGGTCAGCGGGAGGGACAGGGACTACTGGAGAGTTGGCTTGAAGTGATTGAGCGAGTCAGTCACGATGTAGCACACCAGCGAGCGCTGCAATCCTGGTCACCGATCCAGGACATTTACGCCATGAGGCACAGCAGGCTGGAATCGAGATTCTTTCGCTCATAGAGAGCAGGCGCCATAGATTTTTACTCCTATGCATCGAGCAGATGAACATTTCTCCTGTAACGGTCGCGTCACGGCAGTTCCTACAAGATCTGCTAGATCAAAAAAACTCCGGTGAGCGCGTAACGACATGCCGATGTGTTTACATCTAACCAAGGAGGGTGCCATGATTTCTATTCCAAAAGTTGTCGGTGTCATGTCTTGTGGTGTCTTGCTGTGCCTTGGTCTGTCAGGCAATACGGCTTTGGCTACAGACGAAATGCAACCCGGCCAATCTGCTGATAGGATAGGCGGTCAAGCAGGTCTCAAGGGCGAGGAGGAAAAGCTGGAGGGCGTCGTGGATGACCCGTCTGCTATGAGAAAAGGCAGGACAGGCGGTCAAGCAGGTCTCAAGGGCGAGGAGGAAAAGCTGGAGGGCGTCGTGGATGACCCGTCTGCTATGAGAAAAGGCAGGACAGGCGGTCAAGCAGGTCTCAAGGATGATGAAGAAAAGCTCAAGCGAAGCCCCGTGAAAAAGTGACGCGAGTCTTGTTCCGAGACAGGTCTTGTCTGTGCCGGATAGGATAGATAGGATAATGGTGCCTGGAAACATTTCGGGCAGATCGGTGTGTCAGTGAGTGGTCGCTGGCTCAAGAGCCAGTGAGAGGCTGGTCCATCTGCAAATGGCGGCAACTTGCCTAGGGTGGACTTCCGATGAAGGAGCGGTGCGTTACCGTTCCTCATCCGCAATGCTGCGAGCTAATCAATGTGTAGCAAGATAAGCTGAACGCCTAGCTGCCTATACTCAGATACTGAATCCCCATCATTGGGATACCTTTCAGTTCCGACTCAGGGTTCAACGCTGCCGAATTTGACGCTGTTATGCAGAGAACGCTATATAGCCTCATGGGTCACGTCGTGGAATGGAACAATGCATCGAGCCGATGAACATTTCACAGGCAATGGCCGTGTCACGGCGGCGCGGGCGCGTCATACTCCTGTGATCGGCGTTGGTGGGCCGGTGGGGTCTGGAAAGACCGCGCTTGTCGAAGCCCTCTGCCTTCGTCTGCGCGATCGCGTGAGTCTGGCGGTAGTTACCAATGACATCTTCACCAAAGAGGATGCCGAGTTTCTCACGCGCCAGGGCGCGTTGCCTCAAGACCGCATTCTAGGCGTCGAGACCGGCGGCTGCCCGCATACGGCGATTCGTGAAGATGCCTCGCACAATCAGGAAGCCTTGGACAATTTGCTCAAGCGCCACCCCGATGTCGAGTTGATGTTCGTCGAGAGCGGCGGCGACAATTTGGCTGCCACCTTCAGCCCTGAACTTGCCGACAAAGTCATCTATGTGATCAATGTGGCGGCGGGGGATAAGATTCCTCGCAAAGATAGGCCTGATATCACCAGGTCCGAGCTGCTGGTGATCAATAAGCTCGATCTCGCACCGTACGTTGCAGCTGTGTCTTTCGGTCGGTCCTGGTGCTCGACTGGAATGGGTGCCCGAGGTCACGATCCCGTTTGCCGGGTCTCGCTTTCGCCAATTGATTCATGTGGATCTGGCGCCAGGCGCGACGGTAGTACTGTGGGTTGCTATGGGTGAGGCTGGGTATTCACGTCGCTTGGAAACGAGATCTGTATCAGATCGTCTTTAGATGGGTGGGTTATCGAACGGTATCGCTTGGCCCCTGGCAGATTGCCTGAATCGGTAGCCTTGTTGGGGGCTGGGACTAGGTGGCGTCGCTCTTTGTCATCGGCGATGCGGTCCATGCGGAAACTTGGACACGTCTCGATCTTGTACTCGCTGCGGTTCTGGAGCAGCGTCCTGGTCTGGTGCTGGGAGGAGTATCAACTCCTGCAGCCCCTGGTGTGGTGGTCAAACTTGTTGCCCGCTCGGCGCCGGACCTTACTGAGACGTTGGAAGCGATGTGGGCAGCGATTCGGAAGGAGCTTTGGGATATTCCAGTCTCACACTTGCGACGATATTAAGTCAACGAGATTCCTCGTTAAAGGCTATTCAATACTCCCGCAACACGCGTGATATCCAGTTGGTCAAAATGACATGCCAACGAGGCCGCAGGCGACGCAAGTACCGCAGGCGTACCCTCTGGGGCACGTTGAGGACACTTGCGAGCCGAGAACGAAGTTGGAGGTCATTTTCACCAACCTGGTGGTAACTATGCGGACTTTTCGTATCGCGATGGTGCAGATGAATCCGACGGTCGGGGATCTGGTTGGGAACGTCCACCGGATTAAGGCTTGGCTGCGCGAGGCAAAAAAGGCCAAGGCCGATTTGGTCGCATTCCCGGAGTTAGCGATCACCGGCTATCCGCCTGAAGATCTTTTATTAAAGCCACGCTTTGTCGCGGACAACCGCCGCGCGCTGCAAGAAATCGTCCGTCACTGTCGGGGTCTTGCCGCGGTGGTGGGCTACGTGAGCCAGAGCGATGGACTCGATCCGAAGCCGGCTCGCTCGTTGGTCGTGCAGGCCGGCGGGCACGAACTCTACAACGCGGCAGCGATCATCGCAGATCAGAAGCTCATCACAACCTATTGCAAGTGGTATTTACCAAACTA
>JBDTPK010000025.1:0-14004 GCA_039932735.1 Nitrospirota bacterium | reverse complement strand
TTCAAGAAGCCATCTTGAAGCAATACGAATCTCTCTGTGAATCGGTCGGATTGCTGACACAGGAAATTGGGGTGACCAGCTTTCGTCTGTTTAATCTCTGGTTGAAAGCGGCAGGTGGCCGGAAACGGTTGGGCCACGATTTGCTCTGGCTCAGTGTCTCGGACGGCGGATTGACATGCTTCGTCATGCAGAAGGGCCGAGTGGCGTTTGTTCGAACCAAGCTGTTGAGCGCCAGAGGCCTCCAAGATGAAGAGGACATGGGTAGAGACTTGGCCGATAACATTGTTGAGGAATGTGCGGCGTCTCTTCGTGTGTGTCGTGAGCATTACCCTGGCTTGAATGTGACTGAGATTGTCTTCGCGGGTGATGGCCCATTCCCGACGATTGAACAGGCGCTGCATAGGGAGCTCGGCCTGTCGACCGAGCGATTGGACTGGGACGCGGTCGAACGGGCTGGGTGGACTCATGACGGGGGGAGTGCGTCATGGGCAACCCTCCCTGTTGTGGCAGGGGTGATGTAGATGATGATGCCTGGACGAACATCTCTTCGTGCACTTGCCGGTAGGGCGAACAGTTTTCTCGTGACGCCGGGAGGGGCGCGATATTTTCACATCGAACTGAGTCGCCGATACCGATGGTATGTGGCGCCTGCCCGCCTGGTGTTGGTCGCGCTCAGTATGATCATTGGAGCTGCCATCCTCTGGAGTCTCACTCAGACAGCGATGACCATGCGTGACCATCAAGACATGCAAGTAAGACTCGATCATGTTCGCATGCAAGATCAACAGCTCCTTGCCCAGGCCCAACAGGAGGGTATTGATCTCTCCGGGCCTTCGTTGCAACAGTTACCGGCTGAAGTCAGTTTGGCGAATCAGTTGCTCACAAAACGGAATTTTTCCTGGACACAGTTTCTGTCCGCTCTTGAGACGGGAATACCTCAGCAGATATCGATTAAGAGTATACGACTGGATCCGGGGAACGGAGTCGTACACATGAAAGGGTTCGCGGTGACGGTCGAAGATGTGGCGGCATTGACGGTCGCTTTGCAGAACCACGCTGTTCTCCGTGATGCGGTGCTGGACCAGCATTTGGTCGGGCCGGATGGATTGGTTGAGTTCGATCTGACGTTGCGTTATCGGCACCCGGGTGTATAGCAGGATGCTCAACAAGGGGGCCGGGTGGCTGGGACGAACTCCGTGCGCGTGCAACGCGCGGCTTAAGAAAGCCCTCGTTGGGCACGCGCAAGTGGGATCATCCCAGCCACCTCTTACGAAGTGACAGTTCGCTGCGGCCTTGCTGGAGGGTCTTTGGGGGCACCCTGCGGGAGTGTTGTTCTGTTATGCCGCATGTGCGAATCATCAAAGTTATCGCGTGTCAAAACAGTCTTCCCATAGCCTGGTAGAGCGATATGATGGATTTCATGCTCCAACAGTTGCGAAAACCCTACGGGATCTTGATTCCATGGGTCGCGTGGGTGTTGCTGCTGGCCGGAGTCTTGTGGGCGGTTCACACTGTCGGGCTTGATAGGGCCGAGCAGAGTCGGGCGAAATTGGAGATGGAATGGAATCAATCCCGCCAACAATTCACCCGCCATAAGCAGGCTCAGAAAGCGCAGAAGGATCTTGCCCAGGTGTGGTCGGCCTTGCCGGTTGAACGGGATTTTGCTCCGTTAGCTCTCAGGATTACTGAGGAGGCGAAGCGTGATCGTGTGACTCTCCCTGCGCTCTCCTATAAGGCTGAGCCCACGTCGGTGGCCAATACGAATAAGGAGGTGCTTCAGGGCACAATGACCGGTCGTTACGAGGACCTTCGACGGTTTCTCAACGACGTGGAGGCGGCTGAGGATTTGGTCTACATTGAGGACTTGGAATTGGTGCGCTCAGACTCTCAGAAGGACCAGCAATTGACCTTCGACATTAAGATTGCCACCTATCTTCGAGTCGAGCCGGATTCACCGGTGGCTCAGTAGCAGCCAGAGATGCTCACGACGAATCAAAAGAAAATAGCGGCATTGGTGGCGTTGGGCCTGCTGTGGGTTGTGATTATTGTATGGGAATGGGGGACCATGAAAGAACCTGTGCGTGTGCCGCTGACGAATGTGAGCGGCCGCGTTTCCGCGGCTCGGGAAACCAGTGGAACAGCGGATGGGTTGCACGTGCAGCTCGATCTCCTTGCAGCGGTGCGGACTCAACGGGAGATGACCTTTACCCCATCACGCAATATTTTCGCACTGCTTCGGCCTGATGACTCGAGGGCACCATACGCAGATCAGCCGAAGTTGGATGCCGAGTCGGAGCAGGCACTGCGACAACAGGTGGCACTTGAAGGGTTGGCCCTCTTTCACTATCTGGGGTTTGTGCGTATGGAAGAGCGAAGTCGGAAGAAGGGTGAAATGGCTGTGCTGACGAAGAAAGACGACCTCCATGTCGTGAGGGCCGGAGAAATGGTAGACGCTCACGTCATGGTGAAAGCGATTACACAAGAGAGTGTGACCTTGCAAGACCGTCAGTCACGAGTGGAACATACTGTACTGCTCTCCAAAGAAGATACATTGGATCCATAACAGTTCGATGGTCATCAGCTGCCGGCAACGTGTGATTGATGAGCAGGGGGTCACGTACCTCTGGCTCATGTTCGTCATCGTCCTTATTGGGATTACGACGACGGCTACGGCAAAACAATGGAAGGCCATTGTTCAGCGAGAGCGTGAGGAGGATCTCTTGGCCAAAGGCATCGAGATTCAAAACGCTCTCGCATTGTATTCCGCGACGATCAAGGCAGGCCGTGTCATGCCAGGGGAGGTTTATCCCCAAACATTGGCTGACCTCACGAGGTTACCCAAACCCTTCTTACGCAAGGTCTATCGTGACCCCATGGGACAGGGGGAATGGGAATATCTTCTGGCGCCGACAGGTGGGATCATGGGAGTTCGGAGCAAAAGCCTTATGAAGCCGTTCCGGCAGCGCAACTTTCCCTCTGCTGTCCGGCATTTCGAGGGGCGCGCCACCTATCGTGATTGGGTGTTCCAGCACCCAAGTCCCTCATCCGCTCCAATCGTGACACAAGAGACTGCGGCCTTTCCTGTGATGCCATCGACGGCAGGATCGTTGATCCTTCCTGATGGAAGCGCCCCACTTGATCAGTCAATTGAGACACCCTTTGAGGAAGAGCAGACCATGATTCCCTAGCCTCTGCCAATGTTCCTTGCGATTCGGGTATGGTTCATGGCATTCGCGCCAAGGGAAGCGAACGCGTACACACGGTCGAAAGAAGAATGCTCATGGGCCTATCCGCCTGACAGGTGGAGCGGGGTTTCTCCGGAGTCATATCTGCAATTTGCTGGGACACACCGAACATTTCGTGATCTGCATGGACAGCTTCCTCACCGGACGGGTCGAGTCTATCGCCGAGTTGCTTGGGCACGAGCGATGTTCCTCCGTCAAATACCAAGGTGTGTGATGGTCTGCATAATAAACGTCCTCTGGATGCGGTCATGCACGTTCCATCACCAATGTGAGTTCTTTGTCGATGGGTCTCAGACCAGGAATTTCTGCGACATCGACGACCTAGTCCACAGTATCATTCGGTAGCGTTTCACGGGCTCAGACAAGAATGTCGAACAACGGACACACCACCGTTTCCTGGTAACGCAAAATACAGAGGCTAACTTGTCCAGCATGTACGATTCTGTGAATATCGGGAGTCCGTACGGCCCGACTGTCTAGGAGGTCGCGAAACTGGTTTTGAAACTCGATTTGGTTGTGCTGGTTCCGCCTGTCTCGCGGAGCAATCCGGCGAATCGCCGCCTTGACCGCGTTCAAACTCCCGCTGTATTCTGTCCAGACGTTATGAGGTAAGGGTCTGTATGCTGTCCGAATCAAGTAGCCAGGCGGAAGTGTCGGTTGAACCCGTCGAATCGGTGGGCATGGAAGTGGTCTCGCCCATCCCGATTCCAGAGTATGTCAACACATTGGTCACACGAGCTAAACATGCCGCGGGCCGACTGGCTATGCTTTCGACTACCGTGAAGAACCGGGCCCTTCTCGCGATGGCAGAGTCCCTGGAAGCGCAGAAGGATGCGTTGCTGGCCGCGAACGAACTGGATTTGGAGACTTTCGGAGCTGCGCCTGAGAAGAAAGCAATGGCGGACCGGCTGCGTCTGACAGCTAAGAGGATCGTCGAAATGGCGGAAGGCCTACGCGAGGTGGCTGCGCTCCCCGATCCACTCGGTGACATGCCGAAGATGTGGACCAGGCCGAACGGAATGCAGGTGGGGCGCGTGCGGGTGCCGATCGGGGTCATCGGCATTATTTATGAATCCCGCCCGAACGTCACGGCGGATTCCGCCGCCCTCTGTTTGAAATCCGGGAATGCCTGCGTTCTTCGCGGAGGGAGCGAGGCGATTCATTCGAATACGGCGATTGCGACGGTCCTCTCAGAGGCGGCAGAAAAAGCGGGTGTCCCGGCCGGGGCGATCAGCTTTGTTGCGCGGCCCGACCGTGAGCTGGTTCCTCTTCTGCTGAAGCAAGATCGCTACATCGACCTGATTATCCCGCGCGGCGGCGAATCGCTGATGCGTGTTATTACTGAGCACGCAACGATTCCCGTCATCAGACACGATGCTGGAGTCTGCCACATCTATGTCGATACCGATGCCGATCCTGCCATGGCGGAGCGGATTTGTTTTAACGCCAAGGTGCAGCGGCCGTCGACTTGTAATGCGATGGAGACCCTCTTAGTGCATCAGAGTATTGCGCGTCATTGGCTCACTCCCTTCATTGAGAAATTGGTGGCGGCCAAGGTCGAGGTCCGTGGCTGCCAGAAAACCTGTCAGCTGTCACCCTTGGTCACACCCGCGAGCGACGATGATTTTGGAAAGGAGTTCCTCGATCTCACCGTGGCGGTGAAAGTGGTCAAGAATTTCGATGAAGCGATGGAGCATATTGCTAGGTATGGTTCACGTCACACGGAAGCCATTGTGACATCGGACTATCCGAAAGCCATGCGATTCCTACGCGAGGTTGACGCCGGCGCGGTGTTGGTAAACGCCTCGACCAGGTTGAACGATGGCTATCAATTCGGATTGGGGGCCGAAATCGGGATCAGCACGTCTCGCATCCATGCCAGGGGGCCGATGGGGCTCGAAGAATTAACCTGCTTCAAGTTTATCGTCATGGGGAGCGGTCAAGTCCGCGAGTAGATGCCCCTCGATCCACAGCGTGCCGCATTGACAACCTCCGGTCATCTTCGCTTTTCAACCAACCTTTCCCTCGCGCAGGATCTCGAGCAGGCAGGTGGACGAGTCGTCCGTCAGGCTACCGGGCATCTCGTCTTCTATCGCCCTGATGGTCATCGGTTTCTGGCGACCGATCCGGAAGGAAACCCGTTGCATGAATGCGAGTGGGGGATTGATGCCATAGGCAATGTGTTCCTGTGCCGTGCCAGAATACGTTTGGATTGGGGGCAATGGATCGGGTTGAAGCCGTCCGGTTTGGTCAATGAAACCAGCCTCAATCTCGCCAGTAGGCCTGGTTGGCAACGGCTCACGGCCGATGATTTGCGCGTGATGGCGGCGCAGGCGCGGCGAGTTCCAATCGAGGAGGTGCGGTTTTTCTATCGGGATGAGGATCTCTTGATCGAGCCGAGCGGTAGGGCAACGATCCGACAGCGAAAAGATGCCTTCTCTGTGCTTCAGGATGGGAGCTTCGAACGGGCCCACTTCATGTCCTGTATGGGGGCGATGAATTGGTCCTCTATCGATTTCCTGCCGGTCGTCGAACTTTTTCAATCGCTATTGCCGGGAACTGGGTCCGCGGTCTTTGAATTGATTCGTGGGCTCTATGACGACCAGAATGAGGGGCAGCCGACCCCGCGACCTTTGCGGTATCGGGGTATTCCCACCTATCCATCGGAAGTCGCCTTCCGTTTGTTTAGTAGTTTCTTTACCCCGGAGGCACCTAGTGGGAGTAACCCATTCACCCTCTTCATGAATCCTGAACGGTCTCATCACGTAATCTGGCTGCCGGCTGCAACGCCGCAGACCCGATATTTCGATCAATGCGCGGGGGTGTGTCTGACCCTCCAAGGTGGCTTATTGCACAAGGTGACGGTGGCGTCGGATTCCTCTGGGCTGTCTTATCTGAGCCCAAAAGGCCGTCGGTTTGTTCCGTGCGATCGAAGTGCAGTGATTGCTGGAACGCATGTCATCTTAAAGGATCGAAATCATGAAACGGCGCTGGCTGTGACACTGCCGCAAGAAAGTCTAGAACAGTCTGATGAGTCTGTGGCCATGAGCCCAGTCGACTGGCGGTCGGTCTTTGTCCAGGGGGTTCCGCCCATCTCTCCCGCAGACGCCTACGGCGCGGTGTTGCTCTATCCGGACGATGAGTCTGAAATCGGTGAGTGTGTGGCGCAACCCTTCGTGGCCGATTATTTAGAGGATCGTGCCGAGCAGGATCGAGAAATCGGCGCGGTCCTTTCACAAGCCCAACGCGTGCTCATCGACAATGGCGATGCGGTGATTACGACCTGTCTCACATTCGATCGGCCGAGAGACTATACCGTGCTGGTACGATATCCGGCCTTTGCGCAAAAACAGGCACAACGACTTTGGAGTATCTGTGCTGAGTCGCAGCGATGGGAATGGCTCTCGCGCATTCGATTCGTGATGGACGAAAAGCTGTACGATCGGGAAGCCCCGCATTCCTATGACATAGCCTACCATTGGGTGCCCTATGACAGCGGCGATAGACTCATCAGCTTGGCCGAGCGCTTGAAGGGGATCAACCGAATACTTCGGGTAGGGGGGACTGCGTTCGTCATCGGCCCGGCACAGCTTGGTCAGGATAGTGCGTCTCACGGACTCCAGGTCTACTGGGAAGAACCAGTCGAACAGCTTCCCACGTTTCGGATGCATCGCGCTATCCTGCCGAAAGCAAGGCTGAAGGCCGGTCTGACATTGTTCCATATGAAAAAGATCTAACGTGCCTGCACCGGGTGTCCGTTCTCCCTCAGGGAACGGTCCTGTCCCGAAAAAATCGATATAGTAAGTAGGCATTGAGCATCATTACAGTTGCGAAGATGCTGTAGGTGGTGAATGCGGTGGTCAGATTTAATTCGATCAGAACCCGAGACAGTCCGAATGTGACGATCAAGGCGTCGAATGCCATGCAGATCCGTCTGAACGTTTCATGGTCCATCAAACGGATAAGATAGCTCCCAAGAGGAATGCCCAGCAGGACGCTGGGAATGATATAGGGAATGATCTCCATGCTGTCATAGCTATAGAGTCCAATAAAATAGTAGGCGATTCCCGTGAATACACCTTCTGCTACTCGAATGACGCCCAGCGCGGCACGGAAGTCCTGTTTAGCATATCCCTGATTGTTGAAAAGTACCGCAAGGGGAGGGCCCGAGATGGTCGTGACGGAGTAGAGGGTTCCAATGGCAACTCCGAACGGTATCGCGATGGCTTTCTCAGCTTGGATGGGCTTTCTGATACCTGCGGCCTGGAGCAGAATCAACGGCAACAGCATGATGTAGGTCACAAACTTGACCCATGCTGGATGAACGAGGGAGAGAATATAGCTGCCGATTGCCACACCGACGACGAGGCCGATCAGAATGGGCGCCACACGCCACCAGATGTTCGGGATGCTCTTCCGATTGATGAAGAGGACGTACCCGTTGATCACCAATTCCACAAGCACCAACGCCGGATTCAAAATACGATTAGTGTAGAAGAGCAGCGCAACCGGAACCGTGATCGAAGAAAAACCATACCCCAAAGCGCCGTTGACGGTGGCGGCTACGAACGTGATGAGCACGAGCACGACGAGATCCACGATTATCCTTTTCGATGGCCGGCGGCGAAGTCGTCGAGGGTATAGTGGTCAAGGATATCGGCAATGGCATCACGTACCGAACCCATCACATGCTGCACTGGACATTGGGCGTGATCGGCATAGGGGCAGTCTCCGCATTTCTGATAGGCCGTCTTGCTCACACATCCGATGGGAGCGAGGGGGCCGTCCAATATGCGAATCACTTGGCCCAAGGTGATTTCGTCGGGCGACTTAATCAGGGTATAACCGCCCTTCATCCCACGACTGCTCGCAACCAATCCTGCGCGCTTTAACGCAAGAAGAATCTGCTCCAGGAACTCCACAGGGATATGTTGACGTTCTGCAATCTGGCGGCGTTGTATGGTTGCCTTTCCATAGAAAAGCGTGAGTTCCAAGAGCGCCCGAAGTCCATACTCACTTTTCTTCGAGAGTTTCATTGATAGATCTGCCAATTGTTGATTTACTTAATCAAGTATTAAACATTAATGTACTACGAGCGTCGTGTCAAGAGTGAGTGAACAGGAGTGAATGGTGCGGCGTTTCACTCGTCTGGTTAGATCGATCCTAAAAACTGGCGAAGATTTTTGATGCAACTCCTTGATGATAGAGGGATTATTTCTTGACAGTTTCCACGCGTTCCTGGTAGTTTCTTCTTTCTCTTCTGGGCACTTACTCCGCACGTTCACCACCTCTCAAGGCTGTTCGTGACCTTCCAGGATCTCATTCTCACGTTGCATCACTACTGGGCCAACCAAGGCTGTGTCATCCATCAACCCTATGATCTCGAGATGGGGGCCGGCACTTTTCATCCAGCCACGTTCCTCAGATCCCTTGGTCCGGAGCCCTGGCGGGCAGCCTATCCTCAGCCGTGCCGACGTCCGACGGATGGACGATACGGCGAGAATCCAAATCGCTTGCAGCACTATTATCAGTATCAGGTCGTGCTGAAGCCGGCACCGGACAATATTCAAGCGTTATATTTGGAGAGTCTGGCTCAACTGGGGATTGACCCGAAGCAACACGACATCCGCTTCATTCAAGACGACTGGGAATCCCCCACGCTGGGTGCCTGGGGCCTAGGTTGGGAAGTGCGTCTCGACGGGATGGAGATCACCCAGTTTACCTACTTCCAGGAAATTGGCGGGATCGAGCTGAATCCTATTACCGTCGAAATCACCTACGGGACCGAACGTATTGCGATGTATCTGCAAGAAATAAATAACGTCTTCGACCTTGCCTGGAACAACACGATCACGTATGGGGACATCCATCACGAAACCGAAGTGCAATTTTCCACCTACAACTTTGAAGAAGGCGATGTGGCGATGCTCATGGCCACGTTTCAATCGTTCGAGGGGGAATGCAAGCGGCTGCTGGCGAATCGTGAGAAGCGGTTGATGCTACCAGCCTACGAGTTCTGTATCAAATCGTCGCATCTCTTCAATCTGCTCGATGCCCGCGGAGCAATCAGCGTGGCAGAGCGCACGGGCTATATCGCCAGGGTTCGTGCCCTTGCGCGACAATGTGCTGAACGCTACATCGAAGAACGGGCAGCCATGGGGCATCCGCTACTCAATCGCGGGACGGGGGATAAGGGAGCGAAGCCAGCACGTATTCGTTCCAACACTGTGGCCCGCCTCCCATAGAACCGGCAGAAGGATCGATGCTAAAGACTCAGAAACCTCGTCGTCCCACTTCTCCTGTGAAGAAGGGGAATGGCCCTTCCCCAGCCACCGCTGCCGAGCTGTTGCTCGAGATCGGGGTCGAAGAGTTGCCGTACCAATTTATCGCCCCTGCGCTCTCCTCGCTGATAGAACAGGCCGCCTTCTTCTTCGGGTTCCACAGGCTTTCATCCGGTTCAATTAGCGTATATGGAACACCACGACGGCTTGTGTTGGGAGTTGAACGCCTCGCGGTTCACCAAGCAGCTTTCACCCATGAAGCTATGGGGCCTTCGAAGTCCGTCGCATTCGATCAGTCTGGCCAGCCGACTAAAGCCGCAATTGGTTTCGCGAGGGGTCAAGGCGTGCCGCTCGAGAGTCTCCGAGTGAAGCAAACACCGAGAGGCGAATATCTTTTTGCAGTCAAGGAGGATGCGGGGCACCCAACCAAGACAGTCCTGCTCGAAATCCTGCCGCAGATCATCGGTGAACTGTCTTTTCCGAAAGCAATGAAGTGGAATAGCACCGGCGTGCGCTTCGCACGACCGATACGGTGGCTGGTGGCGCTGTACGGAGGTGCCACGCTTCCGATCGAAGTCGCAGGGATTACTGCCGGGAATAAGACCGAAGGCCATCGAGTATTAGGGAGCGCCAAGGGACTGGTGGTTCGAGACGCCGAGTCCTATCTGAAGGGGCTAGAACGTCAGGGCGTCATGGCTGATCCGCAGCGCCGCCGCCACATGATTGAAGAACAGATTGCGGCACTGTGTAAGAAAACCGGGTTTGTCTTGAATGTGGATGACGATTTGCTGGATCAGGCGGTCTATACAACCGAGTGCCCCAATGCCATTATCGGCTCCTTCAAGCCTGCCTATTTGGAGGTGCCGCAAGAGATCCTTATCACCTCCATGAAGGAACATCAGGGATTTTTCTCTTTGATGGACAAAGAGACCGAGAAGCTCGTTCCCCATTTCATCGCGGTGACAAACAATCGAGCCAACGACATGGGATTGATTCGCGAAGGCAACGAGCGGGTCCTGGCTGCGCGTTTGGCTGATGCCAAGTTCTTTTTTGATGAAGACCGGAAGGTTAAACTCGCGGAACGGGTGCCGGAGCTGGCCGGCGTCACGTTCCATCAGAAGCTCGGTACGATGGAGAAAAAACAGCAACGGATCAGGAAGCTGGTCAGCATGATCGCGACGTGTGTGCGACCTCAGGACGACGAATTGAAACAGACCTGCGAGAGGGCCGCGGATCTGTGCAAGGCTGACCTTCTCACCGGTGTGGTCGGTGAATTTCCGGAACTGCAGGGCATCATGGGGGGCGAATACGCGAGACATGATGGTGAGTCTGAGGCGGTCAGTCAGGCCATCAGAGAGCAATATCTGCCGCGATCGATGGAGGGTGAGTTGCCCAAGACCATCGCTGGTCAGGTGCTCTCGTTGGCCGACCGGTTGGATTCGGTGGCGGCTTTTTTCTACGTGGGTCTCGTGCCGACCGGATCGGAAGATCCTTTTGCCCTGCGCAGGAATGCCACGGCCATCGTCCGGATTATTCTTGAGAGTAATCTGCGCATCGATGTGGGGACCTACGTCGATGCTGCGAGACAGCTTGTCATTGCCGGGGGCTTTAAGGGCGGGCAAGATTCTGGGCCGGAGGGTCGGCGCCGGATGACGGAATTCATTTTTGAGCGGGTTCGGCACTATGGCAGGGTCGTCCACGCCTTGCGGGACGATGTCATTGAAGCGGTGCTCAGGCCGGCTCATAATAAAACGCTGGATCTCGTTGATCTTGTTCTGAGGATGAAGGCGCTTGAATCTGTGACCACAAAACCTGAATTCGATCCGTTGATCGTGGGATTCAAACGGGCTCACCGGCTCATCGAGAAAGAGCAGTGGGATCGCAAGCCGGTCGATACGGCGCGGTTCGAGCATCCCATGGAATCGGCGTTGTACCAGGCCATTGAGGAAGAGAGAAAGAAGATGAAGTCCGCGATGATCAACGAGGACTATGGCCAGGCTTTGGATGCGCTGGTGCGTCTGAAGCCTGCTATCGATGCATTTTTCACAGCGGTCATGGTGAATGCAGAGGATCAGGCCGTACGGAGTAACCGGTTATCGTTGCTCCAGGAAGTGGATGACTTCTTCAACTCATTCGCGGACTTTTCACAGATTGTGGTACAAGGAGGGTAGAGCGTGGATGGAGCCTGATGATCTTCTTTGCTCGAGCAACGCGCGGCCTCAGAAGGCTCTCGTTGGACCTGCGCAGTGGAAGATCAATCAGTCTCCATCCCTGGAGAAAAAACGAGCGAACTTTGAAGGATTATTTGTAGCCTCGCTTGGCAGCGACAATGGGACCAGTACGGGTACCATCCCTAGGGAGCGATAGGCGAGGGAACAACAAAGGGGCAGTACGGTATGGAGCAGTCCATGGGTACAGCGTCTCTTTCCCAACCATTGTCAGTGGATCAGCGTCGGGCAAAGAGAATCCGTCGGTTCTCCATCATTGTGTCTCTTGCCATGATGATTCTCTGCAACGCGATCGTGCTGGTCGGGTTATGGGCCAGTGGGATTAACCTGGATGAACTGGCGACGACCCCCGATGTGTTCAACGACAAAAAGGACATTTGCCTGCGGCTCGGCTGGCAGTCCGTCACAGGAGCGGCAGATCCGGTATCTCTCTGCACGGAGTGGATCAATCTCTCCGATCCGTCCGGCAAGACCCATCAGATTCAACGGGGGATCACACTTCGGCTAGGGCCGAACGGGCAGTATTATGCGGATCAGGGGACTCACGCCGACTATCGGTTGCTCCTATTGATGATCTTTCTGGTGGCAGTCATTGCATGTGGGCTGGTGGCAAAGTGGTATTTGCTCAGCCGGTATCGGCAGCGTCTCGAATCCGCCGCTGGCCATGGGGCAGCAGTTGTCCATTGAACTGAACTCAACGCGAAAGAGAGGACAGCGTGATAAAGAAATACGTGTACTACTTTGGCGACGGCAAAGCCGAAGGCACCTCCAACATGAAGGAGCTCCTCGGCGGGAAGGGTGCCGGACTTGCCGAAATGACGAATCTCGGCATCTCCGTTCCGCCCGGCTTCACGATTTCCACCGAGGCCTGCGTCGAATATTACAAGAACGGGAAACAGTATCCTCCCGGCATGTGGGACGCCGCGCTGAAATCACTCAAGCGGGTCGAGCGGTCGATGGGCATGGGGTTCGGCGATCCTGAGCGGCCGTTGCTGGTCTCGGTTCGATCCGGCGCCCGGGCCTCGATGCCGGGCATGATGGACACGGTGCTGAATGTCGGTCTGACGACCAAGACGGTCGAGGGGCTGGCGGCAAAAACACGCAACGATCGTTTTGCCCAGGACAGCTATCGGCGCTTTGTGTCCATGTACGGCAGCATCGTCATGGGCGTGCCGCGCGAGCATTTCGAAGCGATCCTCAAGGAGAAGAAGGCCGAGGTGGGCGTGACGCACGAGACCCATCTCGATGCGCGGCATCTCCGGGAATTGGTCGCCAGCTTCAAGGCACTGATCAAGGAAGAGACCAAGAAAGAGTTCCCTGACGAGCCGCTTGAGCAGCTTCGCTTGGCCGTCAACGCCGTCTTTTCGTCCTGGTTCGGCGCGCGGGCCGTTACCTATCGGCGTCTCTATGGGATTCCCGACTCGTGGGGCACGGCCATCAATGTGGTGGCGATGGTATTCGGGAACATGGGGGAAACGAGCGGCACCGGGGTGGCGTTCACGCGCAACCCGGCATCCGGCGACAAGCACTTTTTCGGCGAGTGCTTGATGAATGCCCAAGGCGAGGATGTCGTGGCCGGTATCAGGACTCCGCTCCCGGTGGATGCGCTCGCGAAGAATGTGCCAGAGGCCTACAAGGAACTGGAGCACACCTACAAGAAGCTTGAGAAACATTACCGAGACATGCTCGATTTGGAATTTACGATCCAAGAGGGCAAGCTCTATATGTTGCAAACCCGGGTCGGCAAACGGACCGGCATCTCCGCCGTGAAGATTGCGGTCGATATGGTCAGAGAAGGCCTCATCTCGAAGCAGGAAGCGGTGCAGCGGATCGGGCCTGAGCAATTGGCGCAATATCTCTATCCGATTTTCGACACGAATGAAGAGTCGAAATCCAATCCGCTGGGGAAGGGGCTCCCAGCCGGTCCTGGCGCAGCAGCAGGGAAGATTGCCCTCACTCCCGATCGAGCCGTGACAATGAAAGCGGCTGGTAGCCGCGTGGTGTTAGTCCGCCAGGAAACCAGTCCGGACGATATTCATGGAATGAATGCCGCAGCGGGATTCTTGACGGCACGGGGCGGGATGACCTCCCATGCAGCGGTGGTCGCCAGGCAAATGGGCAAGGTCTGTGTGGCCGGCTGCGATGCAGTGGAAGTGCTGGACAGCCAGTCCGTTCGCATCGGGGCCAAAGTGTTCCGCGAGGGGGACTATCTTTCGATCAACGGTTCGACCGGCAATGTGTATGAGGGGG
>JBDTPK010000024.1:0-14238 GCA_039932735.1 Nitrospirota bacterium | reverse complement strand
CGGAATGTGCGCCATCCGGCGGACTGGATGTGTAGAGTTTGACTCCCCGGAAATTCCTGTGTTACGGTCAACCTCTGTGTATTCGCACAGTTAGCGAGGGGTTCACGTTATGGCAGTCGAGAAAGATCTGAAGGCCATTCTCGGCAAACTCAAGTATTCTGACGACGCCAAAGTCGCCCAGCAGATCACCGAGCAAATGAGGCAGGTGCAGGCTCGCATGGCCGGCATTAAGCATAAGCTGGTGGTTATGAGCGGAAAAGGCGGCGTGGGCAAGAGCATGACCACGGTCAATTTGGCCTTGGCCTTTGCGCGGCAAGGCGCGAAGGTCGGACTGTTGGACGTGGATCTGAATGGGCCCTGTGTGCCGCGTATGTTGGGCATGCACGGCCAGTCCTTGACCATGAGCCCTGAGGGGGCGATTCCCCCAGTTGGGCCGCTGGGGGTGAAGGTCGCGTCGATGGACTTCTTTCTGGAGGATGCGTCTCCGGTTCGCTGGAAGGGGCCGATGGACGTGAGCCCTGCGTGGCTGGGGCTTATGGAAATGAATGTGATTCGAGAGTTCTTAGCCGATGTCGTGTGGGGTGAGCTCGATTACCTGCTGGTCGATCTCCCTCCTGGGGCCGCAGCGGACAAGCCACCGGTCATCGCCGGGTTTATTCCGGACATGGCGGGAGCGATTGTGGTGACGACGCCATCAGAAGTGGCCTCGGATGTGGTGCAGCGGTCGGTCACCTATGCCCGCGACATAGGTATCAAAGTCATGGGCATGGTCGAAAATATGAGTGAGTATCGCTGTCCTTCTTGTGGGGAAGTGAACGAGTTATTCGAAGGCAATACCGAGGCAATGTGTGAGATGCTGGATTTACCGTTGCTCGGACGGATTCCATTCGACCGGAAGCTTGCGCGCACGTTCGACAAGGGCCAGCCGTTGCTCGACGACACGTATCCGACGATTCAACGGTATCAGGACATTGCAGGGCGCATTAAAACGTTACTCGATTACAAGAAAGTGTTGGCCGATAAACTGTGAACGGTGAAACGACGCACTGAAGAGGAGATCCCATGAAATTCGTCTGTCTCAACTGTGAAACCTATATGAACTTCGAGAAGGTGGAGAAGCCTGGAGAGGATTCGCTCGGCGTGTTCTTCGGTTGTCCGTCGTGCAATGCCAAGTTCTCCATGGTAACGAATGCAGGCGAAACCCAGATGGTCAGTTCCCTCGGGGTGAAACTGGGTGGGCGTACTGTTGAGGCTGAGCCCTTTGAGATGACGCGAGGTACGCTGAAAGACGAAGCCACCGCAGCTCCTAGTCAGATGGCGGCACAGCTGAACGAGAAGATTCAAGGAGGCCAGTCTGCGGCTGCAGCGACGGCTGCACCGTCTGCCAAGCCTGGAGAGAAGTCCGGCGGCGGTTGTCCCTTTTCTGCGATGGTCGCTGACATGGGACTCACTTCTGGCGGTAAGCCCGGCGATGGTGGAACAGTGACGTCGGATTTCATCTGGTCGGTCGATGCGCAGGAAAAGCTCGACCGGCTTCCCTCGTTCGTCAAGCCAATGGTGCAGAGCAGTGTGGAGGCATTTGCTCGAAAGCAGGGATACAAGACGATCACGTTGCAAGTGATCGACGATTCCAAAAGTGAGTCGAGCAATGGGATGACTTGGACGCCTGAGGCTGAGCAGCGGCTTGAAAATATTCCAGACTTTATCCGCCCCATGGCCCGCAAAGAAGTTGAGCGGGTGGCGAAGGAGCGCGGGATGGCGAGCATTACGGCTCAAGTGATGGATGAGGCAAAAGATAAGTTTATGAAGTTCATGTAGGCCCGGCAGCGAACAGATTTATATGCTGGCACGAAGGCCTGTCCAGTCACCTGGACGGGCCTTTCTTTTATTCAACAGTCACGATGGTTGCTTACTGCAGGGGTTGCGGCGAAGTCGCTGGGTGGGGTTCGTCATCCTGGCTTTCTTGCTGCTGTCAGCTCTACCTCTATGGGCGCAGCATAAACAGCATGATCAAGCCCCGGCACATGAAGCCGTTATGGCCGAGCATGAACATCATGGAGCTGCCGGTTCCGGGGGAGGGTGGGAAGGGTCCATAGCAGGCATCGCCTACTCTGAGTTCAATCATCACCTCACCGGCATGCTGGTGCTCATCATTGGGCTGAGTGAACTGCGCCACGCGTTGGGTACGCGACTCTGGGCTTGGACCAGGTTTCTTCTGCCGGGAGCCTTATTCTCAGCCGGCATCTTTCTCCTTATATGGAGCGATCATAATGCCTGGCCGATCGGATCGCTCAGTTTCATGCAGACCTTCTTCGGCAGTGATCCTGAAATCTTACAGCATAAGAGTTATGGGTGCTTGTCGCTGACGGTTGGCGCCATTGAGTTGCTTCGTAGGCTTGACCAGATCCGTCATGCGATGTGGGTAGCGCCGTTGCCTCTGTTTGCCATCATCGGGGGCCTGATGTTGTTTGCCCATTCCCATGGCGACCACCCTTCGGCCCATACGATTGCGATGGGCCATGTGGTCATGGGCACCATGGCGGTCACTGCTGGTTCGTCTAAACTGCTGGCGGATTGGTTCCGTTCCCAGGGGGAGATAGGAGGGTTCAAGTGGGAATTGCCCTGGGCCTGTTTGATTCTGCTCATCGGGATACAGTTGCTGCTGTATTCGGAGTAACTGAGCCTAGTGCCGCATCCTCTCCGGCATAATTCTCCTTCGCCGAATACCCTGTAACTTCCGGCCTTCGTAGCTGAAGTGACTACTTCGGCGAAGTAGGCTGCTACGGGGCGCTTCATTGACACTTTTCCAAACCCTGTGCTACGAGTACACGCTCTAGTTGAATGCCGTCATATTCTTGCGCAGCTAGCCTTCCTGAGTTCGGCTGCATGGAGTGAGCATGGGTGGACATAGCCATTGGGCGACGGTTAAACGTCACAAAGGGGCCATGGATGTCAAACGCGGGAAGATCTTCACCAGGATTATCCGCGAGGTGACGATTGCGGCGCGAACAGGTGCCGACCCGGACGGTAATCCGCGACTCCGACTCGCCATCTTGAAGGCAAAAGAGGCCAATATGCCTGGCGATACCCTGAAAAAAGCCATTCAGCGCGGCACGGGAGAATTGCCCGGCGTGGCCTATGAAGAATTCCATCTGGAAGCGTATGGGCCTGGAGGGACCGGCATCTTGATGGAAATCACGAGCGACAACCGCAATCGCACCGTCGCCGAGCTGCGAAATCTCCTCACGAAGAATCACGGCAACATGGCGGAAGCCGGGGCCGTCTCCTGGCAGTTTCACAAGAAGGGACTGCTGACGATTGAGAAGGGCACAGTCGATGAAGATACGCTGTTGTCTCTCGCGCTTGATGCAGGAGCGGAGGACGTGAAAGTGGGCGAGAAAAGCTTTGAGGTCATCACGGATCCTCACCACTTTGAAGCCGTGAAGAAAGCCCTCGCCGATGCGAAGATCGAGACCGTGTTTGCGGAGGTCACCTCTGTTCCGCAGAACACGATCAGGCTTGAGGGAAAGGCAGCCGAACAAATGCTCAAGTTGATGGAAGCTTTGGACGAGCATGACGATGTGCAGAAGGTTCACGCGAATTTTGATATTCCCGACGAGGTGATGGAGAAAGTGGCCGCTGCGGGATGAATAACAGCGGTAGCTACTCAGGTGTTCAGACTGAAGGTATTCAGGCTGAAGGTCGGAGTTCCGAACCCTTCAGCCTTCAGCCTGAACACCTTCAGTCTATGTTGCCTCTTAAGGTATGATCGCCTCATTGACAGGCCGATTGGCCTTCAAGGCGCCGACCCATCTGATCCTCGACGTGCACGGGGTCGGATATGAAGTGTATATTCCTCTCAGTACCTACTACGGCTTGCCCAATCTCAGTGACAGTGCCTCATTGAGTGTGCATACCCATGTGCGCGAAGACGCGATTCAGCTCTTCGGTTTTCTGACGTCGCAGGAAAAAGATGCGTTCGTACTCCTGACCAGCGTGTCCGGCGTCGGACCCAAACTGGCTCTGAGTATCTTGTCTGCTCTCCCGGTTTCCGATCTGGCCTCGGCGATTCGGTCAGGAGACGTCGAGAAACTGACGACCGTTCCAGGGATCGGCAACAAATCGGCCAGCCGTCTCGTATTGGAACTCAAGGATAAAGTCGAAAAACTCCATCCTGGTTTCGCGCCGACAAGGGATTCGCCCAGGCAGGGGCAAGATGCGATCTTCGACGACGCGCTGTCAGCCCTTGTGAATTTGGGCTATCGTCCGCAAGATGCCAAGGAAGCATTGAAACAGGTGATGAAGTCCAATCCTGAGTCCATCGTGCTCAAGGACATGATTCGGGAATCTTTGAAGGAACTTGCACGGGGGTAAGAAGATGACGAGATTAATCCAGGGCATAGTCTGGACCCGATGGTTCATCGGACTTGCGGTCCTCGCATTTGCGGTAGGGACCATGCCCGTGCAAGCTGAGGAGGCAAACGAGCCGAAAAGCATTCGTAAGACATGTGGTCAGTGTCCTGAAGGCTATGCGACGACAGGCGTGACCGAGGCCAAAGAGATTTGCAAGGACGGCGATCCCACCCTCGTGCAATGTGTCCCACTGGGGGCGAATCTGCTGTCCGTCTGCGGTTCCTGCCCCGAGGGCTATCGTGAAATCGGCAACTCGAATGTTCCGGCTCGCTGCGGAAGTCAGGACAGTGGGCGGATCACACAATGTCAGATGGAGAAAATGGAGTCGAACCTTCCGGATCCGACCCAAGGCCTCCAGACCTGCCCACCAAACTGCGGGAGCACAGCCACGCCAGGACAGGGTGCCTTGCCGTCTCCACCTAAATACCTCCCAACACCCGAGAAGCCATAAGCCCGCAGAGAGAGGTTTTTTGACGATGGCCGAGCGAGTCGTCAGTACACAGATCACGGACGAAGAGCGAAGCATCGAAACGGTGCTGCGCCCGCAGACCTTGAATGAGTACGTTGGCCAGGAGCGGATGAAAGAATCTCTGCGGATCTGTATTGAGGCGGCAAAGCAGCGGAACGAAGCGCTCGATCACACGATTTTTTACGGCCCACCTGGACTGGGGAAGACCACCATCGCCCACATCATTGCTCGTGAGATGGGGGCGTCGCTCCGTTCGACGTCCGGTCTCGTGTTGGCCCATGCAGGTGACTTGGCCGCCATCCTGACGAATCTCCAAGAGCGTGATGTCCTGTTCATCGATGAGATTCACCGACTCCCCGCCTCTGTCGAGGAGGCGCTCTATCCTGCGATGGAGGACTATCAGCTTGATCTCGTGATCGGTCAGGGGCCTGCAGCCAGAACGGTGAAATTGGACCTACCCCGGTTTACGCTCGTCGGGGCTACGACCAGGGCCGGCGCTCTGACCTCTCCGCTTCGGGACCGATTTGGCCTTGTCCACCGCCTGGAGTTCTACTCTCCAGCCGAGTTGCAGACCATCGTGACCCGCTCGGCAGGCGTGCTTGGGATCCCAATCGATTCCGAGGGAGCGCAAGAAATTGCCAGCCGTGCCCGCGGAACACCTCGTATTGTCAACCGGCTCATCAAACGGGTGCGCGACTATGCTCAGGTCAAGGCAGAGGGGCGAATCAGCCAGACGGTCGCCCAAGACGCGCTCGCCTGGCTGGGCGTCGATACGGCGGGGTTCGATGAGATGGATCGTCAGATTCTTCTCACCATCATCGACAAGTTCGCCGGAGGACCGGTCGGGGTGGAATCCCTGGCAGCTGCAGTCCATGAAGACAAGGGCACCCTTGAAGATGTCCATGAGCCGTATCTGATTCAGGCCGGTTTCCTTGAACGAACCGGCCGAGGCCGCCAAGCGACGAAGCTGGCCTTCGATCATTTCAAAAGGCCGACCTCCCTCCTTTTCTCGTGATGCGCCTGGCCCCTATCAGGTCCTTCTGATAGCAGGTTGAAATGGATAGGGATCGTCGTCGCAAGCTCGTGAAACATCGAGGGTCTCCTTGCATTGCCAGGAATAGTTCCTGTATCATTTCCCACTTAGATTGTGCCATTCCAGTCGACGGACGGGTGCCCGCCTCCTGGGCTGGTAAGAGGGGGTGTGCTATGTCCGGAGACTTTTCCGAATACCGGAAAGCAATCGACCGCATTGATGACGAGATCTTGCGACTACTGAATGAGCGCTCCAAAAGCGTCATCGAGATCGGTAAGCTCAAGAAACAGCGGGATGCGGAGGCCAATCTCCATACCTCGGCGCGGGAGGCGACGATCATCGAGCGCCTCATCGGACAGAACTCCGGGCCATTTCCCTCCGAGGCAATTCGGTCTGTCTATCGGGAAATCATGTCCGCGTCCCTCTCTCTAGAGGGTGCTCAGAAGGTGGCCTATCTCGGCCCTATGACCACGTTTACGCACATGGCCTCCATGCAGAAATTCGGGTCGTCCGCCCAGTACGTTCCAGTCAATAGCATCAAAGAAGTATTCAGTGAGGTCGAACGAGGGCGAGCCAATTTTGGCGTGGTTCCGATCGAGAATACAACAGAGGGAGTTGTCAACCACACGCTCGATATGTTCATTGATTCCAATCTGCTCATCTATGGTGAAGTGCTCCAGGAGGTGTCCCATCATTTGATGTCAAAGTCCGGCATGATGGAAGAGGTGAAGCACATCCACTCTCACCCCCATGCGATTGCCCAATGTAGAAATTGGCTGGAAACGAACTTTCCTCATGTGCCTGTGTCGGAGGTGGCAAGCACGGCACGCGCCGCGGAACAGTGTGCGGGAAATCCCTCTGTTGCCGCCATTGCATCGGAGTTAGCGGCCCAGCTGTACGGCTTACAGGTCATCAAGGCACGCATTGAAGATAATGTGAACAACATGACCCGTTTTCTTATCCTGTCTCAGAAGCCGCCTGAACGTACGGGAAAAGATAAGACCTCACTCATGCTTTCGGTGAAAGACAAAGTCGGTGCCCTGTACGATCTCCTCCGGCCTTTTGCCTCTCACGGCCTGAGCATGACCAAGATTGAATCACGTCCTTCCCGGCGAAAGGCCTGGGAGTATGTATTCTTCGTTGATATCGAAGGGCATATTGAGGAAGAGCGGGTTAAGGCCACCATCGAAGAAATCACCGGCCGCTGTCTCTTCATGAAAGTACTGGGTTCCTACCCGGCCCACAGTTGATGCTATGCCGTTGAATGTTCATCCAGATATCGCCTCGCTCAGTCCCTATGTTCCCGGGAAGCCGATCGAAGAACTCCAACGGGAATTAGGTCTTGCTCGCATCATTAAACTGGCGTCAAACGAGAATCCGTTGGGCTCTTCCCCGATGGCGTGCGCCACATTGAGCGAAGGGGTCGCAACGCTGCATCGGTATCCCGATGGCGGCGCATTTCGCCTGCGGGAAGCTCTAGCGGATCGATGGAAGGTGACGCTGGATCAGGTTATTCTCGGGAACGGATCGGATGAAATCTTGGGCCTGCTCGCCCGGACGTTTCTGGCCCCGGGCGATGAAGCGATCATGGCTGATCAGACCTTCGTTATCTACAGAATGGAGGTCACGGCAGCCCATGGAAAGGCTATTATCGTCCCGTTGAAGCAGTGGCGACACGATCTCCAGGCGATGGCGGATGCCATTACCGACCGCACGAGGCTTCTGTTTCTCTGCAACCCCAATAATCCAACCGGGACGATGGTGTCAGCCGATGAGGTCGAACAGCTACTCACGCGCGTGCCGGCACATGTCGTCGTGGTGTTCGACGAAGCCTATTTCGAGTATGTCCGGAGCCGGCAGTTTCCGGATGCCATGGCCTATGTGAGGCAGGGGCGGAACGTGATTGTGCTACGGACGTTTTCTAAAATCTATGGACTCGCTGGGTTGCGAATCGGGTACGGCGTGGCGACAGCGGAGATCACAAATTTCTTGAATCGGGTCCGCCCACCCTTCAACGCCAACAGCCTGGGGCAGCGTGCCGCGCTCGCCGCCCTCGGCGACGATGAACATGTGGCACAGAGCCGGGCGGTGAATGCAACCGGAATGGCGCAGATGGTCATGGGATTAACCGCGCTCGGGTTTGCGCCGATTCCGAGCGAAGCAAATTTCGTGTATGTCGATGCTGGACGAGACGGCCGCGCCTTGTTTGAGGCCTTGCTGAGAGAGGGCATTATCGTTCGTCACATCGAGGGACGTATGGTTCGAGTGACTATCGGCCTGGAAGAGGAAAACCGGGAATTTTTGGCTGCGCTCAAGCGGGCGATCCATCCGCATTGAGTGCAGGGTGAGGGCATTATGATCATTGTATTAAAGCCAGAAGCAAGCGAACGGGAAGTCGACCACATTATCGACCGGCTTCGCGAGTTGGGACTGAAGTCGCAACTGTCCACCGGTCAGGAGCGGACAATCATTGGAGTTATCGGCGACGATCGGGTCCTGCATAACCAACCGCTCACCGCATTACCGGGTGTTGAAAGTGTGCTGCCGATTCTTGCCCCATGGAAACTTGTGAGCCGGGAGTTTAAGCGTGAAGGCACGGTTATCGATGTGGGAGGCGTGAAGATCGGCGGGAACAAGCTGATCATCATGGCGGGACCCTGCGCGGTGGAGCGGCTAGAAATCACGGTCGGTATTGCCCACGACGTCAAAGCGGCGGGAGCGAGCATTTTGCGCGGAGGCGCCTACAAGCCGCGCACGTCGCCCTACTCCTTTCAGGGGTTAGGGCGTGAAGGATTAGACTATCTGGTTGAGGCGAAGAAGCAAACTGGGTTACCGGTGGTCAGCGAGATTCTGGATACCCGCGACATCGAATTGTTTCTCGAAAAAGCCGACATCATCCAGATTGGCGCCCGCAATATGCAGAACTTTGAACTTCTCAAGGAAGTTGGGGCATACGACAAGCCGGTGCTGCTGAAGCGCGGACTTTCGGCGACGATCAAGGAGTTCCTCCTTTCGGCAGAATACATCATGTCTCGCGGGAATCAGAACGTGATGTTATGCGAGCGAGGGATCAGGACTTTCGAGACGCAATATCGCAATACGCTCGATCTTGCTGCGGTTCCGACGTTGAAAGAACTGTCGCATTTGCCCGTCATCGTCGATCCCAGCCATGCCACCGGTAAGTGGAATCTGGTGGCGCCGATGTCGAAAGCAGCAGTGGCTGCGGGGGCTGACGGCATTCTGATCGAGGTCCATTCAAATCCGGAGTGTGCGCTGTGCGACGGTGAAGAATCCATTAAGCCGAGCCAATTCAAGGAACTGATGCAGGACATGCGAAAGATCGCGGTGGCGGTCGGTCGAGAACTGTAATCAGAGAAACTATGCGTGAAGGACTCAGAGTTGAGGGATAGCCTCGGTCCAGTGTGAAGAATGGCGCTACATTTTACCCAAGTCACGATTATCGGAGTCGGGCTGATCGGTGGATCGCTCGGCATGATTCTTCGCCGAAAGGGGTTGGCGTCAGAGGTCGTCGGGGTTGGAGGACGTGTCGAAAATTTGAAAACTGCGGTTGAGCTTGGCGCGATCGATCGCTACTTCATCGATCCCAAAGACGGAGTGAGGGATGCCGACCTGGTCGTGCTGGCCACGCCGGTGGACACCTATGACCGGCATCTGACGGAGTGGGCCTCCTGCTTGAAACCAGGCGCGATTGTGACCGATGTTGGAAGCGTGAAGGGGCTTTTAGTGGAACAGGCTGAACGAGCCATGCCTGTCGGTGTTCATTTTGTCGGAGCCCATCCCATTGCCGGCAAGGAAAAGACCGGCGTGGCAGCCGGATCGGATCAGCTTTTTATGGAGGCGCGCTGCATCATCACTCCGACAAAGACGACGGATCCGCAGGCGCTTGAGCAGGTCCGAACGATGTGGGAGGAAACCGGATCGGTGGTGCTCACGATGGATGCCCATCTCCATGACAAGATTCTTGGGGCGGTAAGTCACTTACCTCACGTGGCGGCTTTTGCCTTGATCAATGCGCTGGCTGAGATTCGCGATCAACAGATTCCCTCCCTCGATCTGGCAAGCCACTCAGGCGGCGGGTTACGGGATACGACCAGGATTGCGGCTAGTTCACCTGAAATGTGGCGCGATATTTTCCTCTGGAATCGCGACAATGTGATCACGTTCATTGAGGCGTATGAGCGCTCGCTGAGCCAATTGAAGCAGCTCATTCGAGTAGGCGATGCCGCAGGTATCGAGAAGGAACTCGAACGAGCAAAGCAGGAACGGGAGAAACTTTCCACGCGACCGACCGTCTCCGTGTAGGACACTTGTATGGCGTCGTTGACCATCACACCAGGCCGGCCGTTACAAGGAACGATTGCCGTCCCGGGCGATAAGTCGATCACCCATCGCGCCATCATCCTCACAGCCTTGGCGAATGGGGTGAGTACGGTTGTACGGTATTGTCGAGGCGAAGATTGTCTCAATACGATGCGGGCGCTCCAAGAGCTCGGTGTGCGCATTGATGAATCAGTCGAGGCGCTCCGTATCTATGGCAAGGGACTGTGGGGGCTGACCGAGCCGAGCGGGCCGATTGATTGTGGAAATTCAGGGACGGGCATGCGTCTCCTGACTGGCCTGCTGGCGGGGCAGGACTTTTTTACGGTGCTGACTGGCGACGAATCGATTCGGCGCCGCCCAATGGGGCGGATCGTTAAGCCGCTGCGAGACATGGGAGCAACCATCGCCGGACGCAAGGGCGGTGAACTTGCGCCCTTAGCCGTGACGGGAAGTCGCCTCCGTGCCCTCACCTATGCCTCACCGGTAGCGAGCGCGCAAATCAAGTCGGCATTGTTGCTTGCGGCCTTGTTTGCGGAAGGGACAACCAGGATTACCGAGCCGCGCCTCTCGCGGGACCATACGGAACGGATGTTCCAGTTTTTCGGTATTCCGCTTCGACGGGAAAGGTCCACTCTGCTGGTTGATGGAAGGCCTTCGGTCGGATGGAACGCGGTGCCTCAACTAGCCGTGCCTGGTGACTTTTCTGCCGCTGCGTTCTTCATCGTGGGCGCGACCATTGTCCCTGGTTCGGATGTGACGATTCAACAGGTGGGGATCAACCAGACCAGGACGGGCTTATTGGGCGTGATGACGAGAATGGGTGCGGACATTCAGCTGCTCCATCACCATGAAGAGGCAGGAGAACCGGTTGCGGATATACGGGTGAAGTCGGCCAGGCTGCGCGGGACGGCGATCGGACCTGACATGATCCCGCAGACGATCGATGAATTTCCCATCCTCTGTGTCGCGGCCGCAGTGGCAGAGGGTGAGACGATCATCTCCGGGGCCGAAGAATTGCGGGTCAAAGAGAGCGATCGAATTGCGACAGTATCGGCAGAGTTGCGTGGAATGGGGGCGGAGATCACGGAAAAACCGGACGGGATGGTTGTGCACGGACTTGGAACGGCAGAAAAAAATGGTCGATTACAGGCTGCGCATGGCCACAGTCATGGAGATCACCGGGTGGCGATGTCACTAGCCATCGCAGGCTTGACCGCTTCGGCTCCCACTCTGATTGACGAGACGGCTTGTATTGAGACATCATTCCCGGACTTCCACCGCACACTCTTGGGATTATTGAGCGAACGCCGGTGACGGCTATCATGCAGGACCATGACATGGGATCTGTTCTTCAACAAAAACAAGCGACCGGGCTGATCGTCTCGATCGATGGTCCGGCCGGTGTCGGCAAGAGTACAGTGGCAAAGTTGTTGGCCTCTCGACTGGGCTATCTGTACCTTGACACGGGGGCCCTCTATCGGGCGACGGCCTGGGCCGTGATTGAGTCTGGCCGGGACCCGTCGGATGCTGCGGCGGTTGCCGCTCTGCTACCCACGTTGTCGCTCCACATGCAGTTTCATCAGGGGGTCGCGACAGTATTTGTCAATGACAGGGACGTGAGCAGCGAACTTCGAACCCCGATGGTGTCGGCGGCGGCATCGGTGGTCTCGGCCATTCCAGCGGTTCGGGCATGGCTGTTGCCTATTCAACGACAAATCGGACAAGACGGAGCGGTGGTGGCCGAGGGGCGGGATATGGGAACGATGGTGTTCCCCTCAGCAGACGTGAAGTTTTTTCTCGAAGCGGATCCGACCGTCAGAGCCCAACGCCGACATCGGGAACTCGTGGCGGCGGGACATTCCGGGGTACTTGAAGAGACGAGCGCCGAGTTAACAAACCGTGATACGAGGGACCGTTCCCGCTCGATTGCGCCACTGGCCCCTGCCGAGGATGCCAGATTTATCAACACGTCGAACCTGTCCGCTGCCGATGTCGTGGATCAGATGATGGCTGTGATTGCGGCCACACTGTGAGTTCGGTTGTTTATGGGATCGTATGGGTCCTCGCCCGGACCATCGGCTGGCTGTGTTTTCGCTATCGAGTCGTTGGGACAGTCCCCCAGACCAGTGGGTTCATCGTGGCGGCGAATCACGCCAGTTATTTGGACATTCCCCTCTTGGGTTGTGGAATGCGGAGGCGGGCCTGGTTTTTAGGACGTAGCGATCTCTTTCCGATCCCAGGCCTGAAAGCGATCTGCCAATGGCTGGGGTGGATTCCCCTACGGATTGGCCGGTTGGACCGTGACGCGTTTGGTAAGGCAGTCACGTTGATCAAGGAAGGAAAGGTCGTGGTGATTTTTCCTGAAGGCAGCCGCAGCTTGGACGGTCGGTTACAATCTCCCAAACCAGGGATCGGTATGATTGTGGCGCAAACCGGATGTGCTGTGGTTCCGGCCTATCTTAAGGGTACGTATGATGTGCTCCCATCGGGAACCATGTGGCCGAGCTTCCGTCCCGTGACTGTTTTCTTGGGAGACGCCCTCACCTTTCCCCGGAATGGGGAGGGCGGAGATGCCAAGCAGTTTTATCAGGAGGTGAGTCGCACCGTGATGGATCGCATTGCCTCATTAGGTGGCGTGGGGTCTCCGACCCAGTCGTCCCGTGCCGGCATTCGCAAGGCTGAGTGAATGTCGGTGTATAACCATCAGCACCCGACTTCTGTCGGAAGAGTAGGATCTCTACCATGAGTACGGTTTCGCCATCGAGTGAACAGCAATTAGACCGAGCGGCCTTAGCGGCTCTGTACGAGGAGACATTCAAAAACCTCGAAGAGGGTACCATTACGGAGGGCCGGATCGTGGCCGTGACCAAAGACAAGGTGGTCGTGGACATCGGCTACAAGTCCGAAGGGATGATCCCGAACGATCAGTTCTCCACCGAGGAACTTCAGACCATTAAAGTCGGCGATCGGCTTCAAGTCTATATCGAGGAGTGCGAAGACGACGACGGCAATCTGGTTCTCTCCAAAGAAAAAGCCGACAAGATGAAGATCTGGGAGGAACTGGAACAGCTCTTCAATGACGGCAAAAGCATCGACGGCAAGATCGTGGCGCGAATTAAAGGCGGCATGATGGTCGATATCGGTGTGAAGGCGTTTTTACCGGGCTCGCAGATTGACCTTCACCCCGTGCGGGATCTTGACGGGTTAGTCGGGCGGACGTTCCCGCTCAAGATCATCAAGATCAATCATCGGCGCGGCAATGTCGTGGTGTCCAGGCGCGTGCTCTTGGAAGAGACAAGGGATTCTAAACGGAAGACCACCCTCTCCACGTTGAAGGAAGGGCAATTGATTCAAGGCATCGTGAAGAACATCACGGATTACGGGGCATTCATCGATCTCGGCGGCATCGACGGGCTGCTCCACATCACGGACATGTCCTGGGGTCGTGTCGGCCATCCGTCGGAAATGTTCAACATCGGCGACAAGGCGGAAGTGATCGTCCTCAAGTACGATCGAGAGACCGGGCGCATTTCACTCGGCTTGAAACAGAAGAGCGCCGATCCCTGGACCGGTGTGGCTAGTAAGTACGCAATCGGTACCCGTGTCAAAGGTCGTGTCGTGAGCCTAACCGACTACGGGGCGTTTATCGAGCTCGAGCCAGGGGTCGAAGGGCTCGTGCATGTCTCAGTGATGTCATGGACGCACGAGGTGCGCCATCCGTCACGCGTCGTGTCCATCGGGGATCAGGTTGAAGCCGCAGTGTTGAACGTGGATCAGGCCAGCAGGAAGATTTCGCTCGGCATGAAACAGACCGCGCCGAACCCCTGGGACATGGTGGAAGGGAAGTACACGATCGGCACGCACATCGAAGGGAAGGTGAAGAGTCTCACTGACTTTGGTGCGTTCGTCGGACTCGAAGAGGGCATTGATGGATTGATCCACATTTCCGACATGTCGTGGACGAAACATATCAAGCATCCCT
>JBDTPK010000023.1:0-14354 GCA_039932735.1 Nitrospirota bacterium | reverse complement strand
CCAGGTTCAAGGTGTGTGTTTCGAATTGTCAAACGTCCGATGTCAAACATGAAACTCTCAACGAGATACCTATTCCGTCTCGCGCGGAAATACTGGCTAGACGGCACTCGATATCATCGGCAACGAGCGCTGTCGCTTTTCGACCTGCGCCGGTGCGGCTGACAACAACCCTCTGATCAGAGCGATGCGCTCCTGCCAGCGTCGATACGCCTTGAGTTGCCGATCGGCCAGCATCGTCAGACCGACAACATCATCGTTATGAATGTCTCTGATCATGGCAACGGTGGCCGGGCCAGTGGCCGAATGGGCCATCATCCGAGGCAGAAGCTGCTCTCGTTCGTGACGGAGCAACACTTGTTCCCGTTGTAGAATTGAGACCGGCAGCGGGTGACGTCTCGTGAGCGCTGCGATGCGGCGAGCGTGCTGTTCCAGCCGGCGAAGTGGTTGGGCCGCCTCCTGCATCCAGGCCAACGCATTGTTTTGGTCAGGAGCAGTTTCGAGGTCTGGAGCCAATTGACTGAGTTTGCCTGTAAAATCTTTGTACCAGAATCTCCTCCAAAAGTTGGCGTACCACTCAGCGCCGGCATCCACATGCCCCGCCCGTAAAATGAAGGAACCAAGTCCATCGACATCAGTCCCGGATTGATACACACGCACACCTGCGCTCCAGGAGGGAAATGGAGCAAGGCCAAGGGCATGAAGACACAGCTTCGCAACCTCCTCCGGAATTAATCGGTCTTTGCAGGCATGGTGGGCACAGATCTGGTCGAATCCACAAGGCGAGCAGGCAAGATCCGGCTGAATCACCCAATGGCCTGGCCCGTAAGGTCCCGTTTCATGGTGATCGACATGGCCGACTGACAGGTCGATGACCGCGGTTCCGACGCCGACCGCGAGATGCATCGGTCCTGTATCGTTGGTGAGGAGCAGTTGACAGCGCGAGAGCAGCCCGACGAGTTGAGGGAGTGTCGTCAGACCGCTTGCATCGAGAATCGGTGCGGTTCCTCCGCCGGCTCGATAGGCTGTTTTGGCCAGCTCAATGGCTTCCGCCTCGGCGGCCGTGCCGATCGCGACAAATCCAACCCCTGGGTAACGGCTCAGATGTGCCAGCGTCCGGCCAAAATACTCCGGCCGCCAGGCTTTCATGGCATCGCTGGCTCCGACCTGTACGGCGATCCACTGGCGGACAGTCCGGTTCTGAGATCGAAGAAATACGTCGGCCCAGGCTCTACCATCGGCTGGAACGGTGACCGACAGCGGCGAAAATGTGCCGGGACCACTTCCGCCCATGGCATAGAGATCCACCAGGTTGAACCGGTTAAACCGTCGATGGCGATGTAGATCTGTGAAGTAGGACAGCCATGGATTCTGCACGATGGGACTGCCGTCCGGCCCGGCCGTAATCCCTCGCAGATCGGGCGCCCCGATGTACGATGCAAGCAAGCCGGTCTGCCGATTGAAGGTGAGATTGACGATGCGATCGTACCCCGCATCTCGTAGCGGCGAGGCCCAGGCTGTCATCTCTTGCATGAGTGTCACAAGGCTCTTGGATTGCGTACGACAGTCGTCGAGTAATCGAGTGAAGTCGCAACTGATGACCTGTCGGATTCCGGTGAGAAGTGCAGCCGTCGGCGCGAAACTTCGATCGACAACCAGGTCGATCGCGACGTCGGGCCATTCCTCGCGCAATCGGCTCAACAGAGGACCGGTCTGAATCAGATCCCCCATGCGGGTCACGTTGATGATGAGCACTTGTTTCATCACACCAAGTCTTTCGTCTCGGACCGATACTCATCCAACATGAGCACCATCAGATCTTCCCGGGACAAGGCCCCCATGGAGCCACGTGATCGAATCCGTGCCGCAAGCTGCTTCAGTTCCACCCGTTGAGTGGAAGGAAACGTTCGTAGAGTCGATGCGAGAGATGGAAATGATTCGATCGCCGTTGCCGCTAGTGCTCCTGCCTGACGGGCTCCTCGTAGAATCGACCCGATACGATCCGGGTTGGCGACGCCGATCTGGGCCAGTAGATCGCGCATGCGGTGGGCATACGTATGTTCGGCAAGCACGCGTTGGCGGGCTTGCGCCGCCATGGCAACGCGCTGCTCGGGCTCGCGAAGCCAACGAGTGATTTCAGCTGGGAGTGCATCTGGAGACGACACGGTGGCAACTTCACTTGCGGTGAAAAGATCGGGCATCAGTGATCGACGGTCAGCCAGTTGAAAGGCTCCGCAGGCGGCCAGTTCGAAGGTACGGGGATTCACAAAGTCTCCGTCAGGATCGAGCCCGGTCCCGGCCCAAGAATGCAGATTGAGGTTCACGGCGCTGGCGTTAAATACTTTCTGACAGGTGCCGGTATCGATCCGTGCGCCGTTTCGTTGAAGCACAGAGGCCAGTTCCGTCGCGCCGTCCCACTCATTGCCCCAGAGCTTGAATTTCCAGTCGTGTCCGAGGAGTCCCGGAAATATTGCGCGGCGGTTGGCATAGCCCGCGCCAACAAATGAAACATCCGATCCGTATTCCTCTCGCTCAGATTGGGTCAACTCCAAGGGGCGATGGACGGATGGGTCTGCCGCCATTGCAAGATAGCGCACTTCCTTCGCGCCTGCCTGTTTGAGTGCTGCGATGCAAGGCTCTTGCTGAATCACGAACCAAAAATCATAGCCAGCCGCCATCTGTTGCCAATAGGTGAGATGCCGGTAATTCTCGACAAACCACATCGCTGTTATGAATTTCTTGCGCCGCAAATGTTCCAACATTGGTAAAATTAATGGCGCCTGGGCCAGCGACAACACAAGATCAGGTGGATCTTCCGCCAACTGGGCCATCGTAACCCGACTCAGCATCTCCGCAAACTTACTCTGCAAAGCCAACCGATGTTGAGAATTCTTGAGCAACTCCAGTTGGTGATAGCTCGTGGCATGGACGCTATGATCGAGCCAACGTACGTCATGCCCGAGCGATTCAAGGGCGCTGACCGCATAGCGGGTAATGGGCAGTGACCCTCCGTAGATCGGCCCCACGACGGCGATGCGCAGCTGTCCGCCGGCCTGAGCCGCAATCTTCCGTTGCAAGGCTGTTTCAATGGCACGATGGCCGTCCGCATGTAACGCCGCCGCCGGGGCATAGGTGACGAGTCGTAACGGATGCCTCGCAGAGGCGATCTGCTCACTGATCGCCTCTATGGCACCCCAGGCCCAGGAGACGCGGTCCATCCAGCCACCCCAGGTGCGAGCGGCAGCCGCATCGGCTAAGACCCTCAGATCGGGAACAACAAGAATGACAGGTGTCGTCCGAGGCAAGCGGGCACACAACGCCTCGACGTGATAGAGCAACCCTACTCCGAGGACCACGATCGTCTCGCCATCCTGGTGATCCTGGCCCTCAGCCCACGTCTGCGCTTCTTTGATGGGATCGTATGCGCTGTGCAGCCAGCGGCCGAATGCGCGCGCAGACGGCACACCGCTACGTGCCTGCACGATCTCCAGCGCGCCTCCTCCATTCTGACGGAGTGCCGCTCCCAGAGCAGCATCGCGCTGTGCCAGCCGGCTGACATTGGCCTCGAAGGAATTCATCGCACCCCTTGCAGCGACAAGCGCTGTTCCGATAGACGATGCCAGATAGCGGCTCGTTGATCATCTTGTGGATCTCTGTCCCCCACCGACCGGAAGATGGCGCCCCATTCGTCATGGTGAGACTGCCACAAGGACCACCCTGCGACAGGTTCTTGTTGCGATGCTGTCGCGTGCTCTCGAATAATCTTCACACTGGCTTGGATGGGCCAGGTTTCCGGCAGGGCGCTATCTGCTTGCCACACCCAATGGCCTTGTCCATAAGGTCCGGTTTCATGCACGCGCGCGCGTGAGAAATAGAACCCCATCGCGCTGGTGCCGACAGCGGCTGCCAGATGCAGCGGACCGGTGTCAGCGCCGACGGCCCAGTGACATCGCTTCAAGAGTGTGGCGAGCTGCGGAAGGGTCGTGCGCCCAGTGGCATCCCACACACGTCCTGCGATCATCGACGAGAGTCCGTCCTGAATTGCAAGGGCAGCGGTCTGATCGCGCTCAGTTCCGATCAGGACGACCGAGCAAGGTGAATCGTGGACGAGTACTGTTGAGATCCATTCTGTCCAGACCGTCACCGGGATTGATCGATCCACGTCACCAGCTCCCACCACCACCGCAATCCATTGCCCTGCCGGGATGCCGATCTCAGCTAGATCACCAGGAAGATCGTTCGAGGGAAGTAACAAGACAGGCGGAGCCGGCGGAGGCGCCACTCCGCACAGTCCGCAGAACGTATCGGAGAGATGAATGCGATTGGAGCCCCGCGCTTGTGCGACGTGGCGCAGATATGAGGCCCAGGGTGACAATGCCTCATCGAACGGCCCATGCAGGTTAGGGCCCTGAACCTCAGTTGCCAACAGAGTGCCTGCCAGGATCGCCCGTGGATGATGATTCAGCACGTAGGCCATTGTATAGGGCTCGGGTGTCAGCTCGGCAAGGTACTCTTCGACTTCGCGCAACCGCGAGGGCTGAAACCCTTCGACGAAGGACTCGGCCCACGCGTGCCATTGTGCCCCGTTCCACTTCAGAACGTGCCCCACTCCTGGAAAGAGCCGGGCGAGGTCCGCCAGCGGCGTAGGGCAGAGCAGGTCGAGAGAGCGGTCCGGATCGTGGGCCGTGAGTGAGGCAATCACCGGCAAGCTCTGGACCAGATCGCCCAGTCTGGCAAGTTGGATCAGCAGCCTGCGCGCCGTGACTTCTTCATCAGGCTGCATGATGTTGTATCAGGACCGACTCTTGCTCATTGATGGCGCCCGCCAATTCGCTAAGACCATCAAACACCGGGTCCAGCAGACGGATCGAATCATGTTCGTGACGAGCATCCGTCCAAAGCTTCAGGCGGAGCAACACGCCTGCCAGCGCGAACCGAAGACTAAGGTCGCCGGGATTTCTGGAAACATATTGGTTGAGCACCGGCTTCAACTGCTCCCACCGTTGAAGGACAGTACCGGCTCGCAGCAGCCAGTGGAGTGCTTCAGCATCGTCAGGATATTCTGTCGCCACAGTGAGAAACAGTTCCCAGGCATCAGCAGATTCGGCCAGCCCCATTGCGGCCATGCCAAGGCCCAATTTCGCTTTGCGGCGATCCGCTCCGTAGGTGGCTGCCCGTTCGAAGTCCGCTTTGGCTTCGGTAAACCGATGGCGCTGCATCCCCAGGATGCCGGACAGCAACCATCCGCCGCCGTGCTCCGGACTGTGATCTCGCAACTCGGCAAGATGGCATTCCGCCTCCTCAAGCCGACCTTCTTCAAGGGCATCTTTCGCCAATGCGTGGTAGCCATCCGGATCTGGGCCGATCGTCAGTACGCGCTTCCAGAAAGAACGCGCGAGGGAGGATACATCAATGAATTTACAGACCAATGCTGCCCAACGAAGCACCCACACATCGTTCGGCCACTGATCGACGGCACTCAGAAGCGTCTTGACCCGTGCAAAGTCTTGACTCTGCGCGGCAGACTGAGTGTCTGCCACGAGCTGCCACGCGGTCCGATCGGCTACCGAAGTCAGCCGTGTAATCTCATTGTAGAGCATCCCCTGCTCGCTACGGACATGGCAGACGAGCCCATCAGACAGATACAACGCGTCTTCGTCCGGGATCCACCACTTGTGGGACCACCGTTCAAGAAGCCGCCGCGCATTGTCTGTATCGTGCGTCTTGCGTCCCGGAGTTTGGCTTTCAAGGTGATAGACAACGCTGTCAGGCCGATACATGATGTGCCAACCTTGCTCTCGGATCTTCAGGCACAGATCGATATCTTCGAATCCATTCTTAAAGCCTTCATCGAACCGGCCGACTTGTTCAAACACGTCTCGTCGCACCAGCATGCAGGCTCCGGTGACGCATTGAAATTCACGCCGCCGATTGACCATCGGCGAGTCGGCCGGGAACTTTCGATAGATATGGTACGGCGTAAACACGATCCGTGAGAATGCCACGCCCGCATGCTGAATGGTGCCGTCTTCATACAGTAATTTACTGCCGACCACCGCGACATCTGGGTGCCCTTCAACCTCATCCACCAGGGCATTCAACCAACCCTCAGTCGGTATAGTGTCGTTGTTCAGAAACACGAGGAACTCTCCTCGCGCAGCATTGGCTGCCTGGTTACACGCAATGGCAAAGCCGTAGTTTTCCGGATTCCGGATGACCTGAACGTCCCCGCCCAACGCAGCGAGGAACTCTGCGGTGCCGTCGGTTGAGGCATTGTCCACGACGATGACTTCATACTCCGGCACCGTGGTGACTGAAGCCAGCGTCGTGAGGCATTGGCGGGTCAGCTCGAGTTTGTTGAATACGGGAATGATGATCGAAACCTTGAAACGAGGGCGCGTCGACGCGCTTACGATGGCAGACGGGATGGATCCCACGCCCTGGTCGACGGCTTCGCAGATCCCCCAGGCATAAGCAGACTGTAGAAGTGTCTGATAGACGGGATAGAGCACGAGTTGGAGATAGGTTCGGTCAAACGGTTCCCCTCCGAATCGGATCAGCGCCAATTGCCCAAGGTCAGGTTTTTCCAGCTCTCGTGCAACCTGAATGATTCGTGCGATCTGAGTTTCCCCAATTGCGTTGCGGACTTTGAGGGCGGAGTCGATATTGAGATGGGTACGACCAAGCTCAGGATGTTTACGTGCCAGGACGACGGCCATATGCCCGGCCTTGCGCTGCCGTTTGACGAATCCCTCCAGGGTTATCTCATGATGGTGACAGGTCACCGCCATGGCGTTGTAGTGCAGTTGCAGCCCTTGAGCACTCAAGCGATATCCCAATTCCACGTCGTCATAGGCGGGATAGGTAAACTCCGGGTCGAAGAGAACGGGCTGCTTGAGCAGAAGATCTCGTTTCACTGACAGGTTGCTGGTGTAGAAGAGCCGAAAGTCAGCCTTCCCTTCGCGCACTTCATGAAACGCGAACTGATGGCCACCTTCCGGCGAGACAATGAACTTCATGAACGGCGTCACAGTGATTTCAGGCGACCAATCGATGAAGCCCAGCATGGCCTCCAAGTCGTTTGGGTGACGTTCGTGGAACGTCGCATGGGCTTCGAGGAACGACGGCTCCGGGATCATATCGTCGCCTGTGAGGACGACCACGTGTCCTTGAGCGGCTCGAACACCGAGATTGCGGGCCGCATTGGCGCCGGAATGCTCCGCTGTCAGAAGACGAAGAGCGAAGGAGGTGCTTAGCTGCCTGACCATTGAGACGGTGTCATCAGTGGACCCATCGTCCACGACAATCACCTCAAACTTTTCATGCGAAAAGGTCTGGGACATCAAGGCGAGTAGCGTCTTTCGTAAGATGGCGCGTCGGCTATAGGTTGGAATTACGACCGACAACATGAACCGCGCAGGGGAAGGAGCCTGCGCTGGCACGGAGATCACAGATGGCTGCTGCTTGATTGGCTGCGGTCGCGTCGGTACCGGCGCCAGAGCGACCACTTCGTGCAATTGCGCGACCGGTCCGTCGAGACGATAAGCCCACCGCAACAGCTGTTCATAATGTTGCTGCGCCATGGCCTCCAGTGGTTTCGAATGCCCGCCGACTTGCCGCTTCTGTAGCAACCCGAACCCTTCTTCCAGGAACCGCTTGCCTGCCTCCATGTCGGCCCTCGTGAGGTGGGGCGTATGCATGGGGATCTGGTGGCCGCCGTAATCTTTCCATTGGTGCGAGTCGATCCAGCCTTCACGAATGCCTTCAGCGTGAAGCGGTGTGCCCGGATAGGGCGTAATGATCGTGACGCCGATTGTGTCCGGCTTGTATCGCTGAATTAGGTCGTAGGTGGCAACAAGCGATTCACGTGTCTCTTGTGGGAGTCCAACGATGAGAAGGAAATGAAGACGGATGCCGAGCTCGAAGGTTTTTTCACGCAGATGGGCCAGCATCGGGATGGTCAGGCCCTTTTTACCTTCTCGCAAGTGCATGACCTGTTCATCACCCGTTTCGACTCCGACGAGAAGCCCGACGCAGCCGGCCGCTCGCATCTTCTCCAACACTGTATCACCGAGACAATCGACTCGCGTTTCGCACACCCATTCGAGCGGCCAGCCGGCTGCGACAATGAGGTCGCAAAGATTGGCGACTCGCTCCTGATTCAAGGTGAAGGTCGCATCACGAAAATAGATCTTGGTGATGCCCTGACGTTCGACAACGTCTTTCAGCTCGGCAAAGATGCGCTCGGGTGTTTGTGACCGCCATTTGACGCCCTCGACCAATGGGTACGGACAATAGTATCCACAGGGATAGGGACATCCTCGGCTGGTTTGTAGCGTAGCGATCGGGGTGCCAAGCAACGGATAAATGTAGCGGTCGTTGGGAAGAAGATCGCGGGCGGGAAACGGTAACTGATTGAGATCCTCGACCGGTGATCCCTCATCAAATTGGAAGGATGATCCGGTATTGGGCACACCAGCTTCAAGCCAGGCAGTGCCGGCTGTGCCTCGGCCGTAGACAATGTCGGTAATCGTAAGGTCTGCTTCGCCGTGAATCACCAGGTCAGCCGTGCTTCTCTCCAGCAACACCTTCAACACGCCATGGTCCCGCACCAGGGTCTTCCCAACTATTTTTGCCGCTGGATGTCGACGGCGGAGTTCAGCGAGGAACGCGGCGTCTTGTTCCAAAGTTGGGAGCGACACGGTTCCCACCACAACGTCCCACTGGTGGCCTTCCAATCGGGCGTATACCGCGGCTGCGTCCAGACCCAGCGGGTCGGCGTCGATCAGGTCGACCGTTTCGCCGGTTTGACGTAAGGTGGATGCCATGATGGCGAGGTCCAGCGGGGGCAGCAACATGCCTTCGTTGCCGTCAAAGCCGAGACCACCCGCCATGCTGCGACTGACTGGTCGGATTGAGAGGGACGGACTGTTGATCAGTGCGATGCGCATGCGATCTCCTGCGGTTTGGTGGGAAGGTGACTAAGCGCAATCAGTCGTTCTTCCGAACCTCCGTCATAGGCAAGGGCAATAGCTTTGGTCAGCCATTCGTAATCCGTGTCTTTCATCTTGGCTTCGTTGGGAGTTCGATTTGATCCATTGAACGGGTCCACCATCGTCAACCCCTTCTTCTCCACTTCCGCCGCCATGCCGCTTCCCGGAGTGGGTGTAAAGTAGCTGCTACTCAGATGGTTTGGCTTGATCTTCCATACCATACGAACGGTTTCCATCACTTCCGCTCGTGTTTCGGTCGGAGCGCCGAACATAATATTGGCCCAAACCTTGATGCCATACTCTTTGCAAATTTCCGCCGCCTTCAGGTTTTCTTCGACCGTGGTTTCTTTCTCGAACAGATCGAGAATGCGCTGGCTCCCACTCTCGAATCCGATCATGGCCCATGCCAAGCCAGACTCTGCCATCTGCTTGACGACGTCCGGATACCGGCACATCAGGTCGGCACGCATCTGACAGATGTACGGCTCCGTAAAGCCCGCAGCCTTATATTGGACACAGAATTCACGGCTCCAGCGATGATTGATAAAGAACAGGTCGTCATGTGCCATCCAACTGTTGAACTTGAAGCGTTCTTTCAGATACTTCAGCTCACCGATGACATTCTCTTGACTCCGCATCTTGACCCGATTGCCAAACACGGCCCGCTCGGCCGGTTGACAAAAATTACATTTGAACGGACAGCCTCGCCCGGCATTGGTCGTCACAAACGGTGTGGGCATGCCAGGCACCATCGGTGTGGCCAGTTCGCCGGTCATATCGAACAGGTCGCGGTCCACCCAGGGGATCTCATCCAGCACCGGGCCCTCGCCGATGATGAGGCGGTCTGCCGGCGCACCTGCCGCAAGTGTGTTAAGCAATTTGACAAAGCTGATCTCACCCTCTTGCGTAATGATGTGGTCGATGAGTTGGTTCGAAACAACCTGCTGGGTCTTAATGGTGGCATGGACACCGCCGAGCACAACGACGGCATCTTCCCGCTCTTCTTTCAGGATCCTGATCGCACGGACGACGTCAGGATAGTGCAGACTCCATGAGGTAAGCGCCCAGATTTTCGTGGTGCGCTGCCGGACCTCTTCCCGGTAATGAGTCCAGTCGCGCAACGTGCGAAGATCAATCAGATCGACCGTATGGCCGGCAGCCTTGGCCGCTGCGCTGAGTGACGCGAGGCCATGGTCGATGAAATTGGCGTCGATGGTCGGTTTTTTCCGAAAACTATCGAACCCGGGCAGGGCGATTCCTGGAAAAATCATGGTCACATGCATGTCATGGCTCCTGGTTGTCGACGCAATGCCGCGAGAAGAGCCGGCAGCTGGCCGTTTACGTTGTACCACTGCAGGGTGGCCGCGAGCCCACGGGACAGGGACCATCGCATATATGGGCCGATCTCTGCGCGAAGCCTACTGTTGTCATAGACGCGATGGCACTGCTCCTGAGTGCCCATCAACACGTACGCGAAATCCGGTGCGATCGGAAGCGAGAGGCCGGATGCCGTAGCCTGTACGTGCAGGAGTGGAACACGATCTGTCAGTTGCATGAGGCTCGCAAGTTTGGTGAGATAGCCTTCGACCGTGACCGGCTCCTCCCCTGTCATGTTGTACGTGCCGGCGAGCTGACGGTCGACGGCTCTACAAAAACCTTCGACGAGGTCGTCGATAAAGAGCGGCTGAAACAGACGATGTCGAAGCTTCGTCCAGATAGTCCGAATCGGCGTGGCACCCAGCAAGGCCAAGAGGGAAGGATGGAGAAACCAGGCACTCCCTGGTCCATAGATATTGCCGATGCGAAGCACAAGAGCCCGATGACCTGGCAACGATCCCCACGAGTTCACCAGCCCTTCCGCCTGAACTTTCGACTGCCCATAGTCCGAAACCGGACGGCAGGCCATATCTTCTCGAAGAGGAATTTCGTGATCTGATCCGAGCCCCTGCGCCTCGATGCTGCTCGCATACACGACATAAGGAATCGCCAATGCGTCCGCAAGGGCTAAGGCGCGGCTGGTGCCCTCCACATTCGAAGCCAGGAGCGTGGGGCTGCTGACAGAGACATCTGCCGCAAAGTGGAATAATGCGTCGGCGGGGTCGAGCGTATCTGTACGTGGGATGCGATGCTCATCGGCAAGATCGCAGGCCACGACCTTACACCCCTGCTGGGCAAGCGCCACTGCCCGTGGAGCTGAGACATTCCGCGTTAATATTGTGACGCGCGTCTTCTCCTTAAGAAATCGGGCACTAATCTGTGAGCCGATGAAACCGGCTCCGCCTGTAATGATGACGTGGCGCCGGGGATTCGTCTGGCGTTGATGCATTGATTAGCCTCTTCTCAATTCACGATATGACTCGAACTACCGGCGAACCTATGCAAGGATCGCGCCTCTGCTAACAGAATAGATGCATGAAACAGGTCGAGGTAGAGCGCTGAGTGGGAAGACATTCCTTTTTCTGATCAAGCCTACGCTCTCACCTTGTGCCTCTCGCTTAAACATCGGCAATGGCGGGAACCGTGCCCATGAATAATGCAGGCCAGCCAGGCAAACATTGCCGAGTGCTCGGCAACTCCGTCATGGTTCTGACGTTGGCGTCAAAAATCCCCCATCGGTTTGCCGCTGCATCACGGAATACTCAATGGCCTTCTGAACACTCCCTCCCCACCCGCGGTATTCGATGGCCTCTTTCCCGTTAAAGCGGAATTCAATTCCAAGTGCGAGCACCCCGTCATATTCTGCAATGTTCTTAATCGCGCCGGCGAGATGCGCGACATGCCCGATCCCGATCAGTTCGAATTCTAAATAGACCGTGGCACCCAGCACCACGTCAGCGCGCGGCCTCTGTAACACGATTCGGCATCCTGACAGACTCAGGTCCTGTAACAAACCGCCAATGGGAGCGGACCCGTTCGGCAGAGCGAGCATCGCGCCTCCAAGGGTGCCTTGTACCAGGAGCAACGGCTCATTGCTGGCGGCGCGCACATCCTTACGCAGATGGATCTCCTCGGTTCTCCGAGGAAATGCAAGGTACAGAAGGGGAAGCGGAGACATCTGTGCCATGCAGACTTCGGTTGAATATGCGATGAGCTTGCCAGCCACCATAGAGCGGACGAGACAGTGGGTCCCAATTTCGCACGGAACCGCTTGCCCGAAATGGAATGGCCATTCGCAAATCAGCCAGGCCTGCGCTTTCCAGCCCAGTAATGTGGATCCACAGTTCACGTTGTCTTGACCGGATCCGATGACCAGTTGAAGTGGTAATCCGACCTTGAGAATTGATGAATCTACGCGGGCATGCTCTAGCTTCATCATGGTGCTTCCTTATCAAGATAGGTGCGAGGATTGATCCCCAAGGCGGCCGGATCAAGGATCGACGCGATCGTCCGCCCCGGTTGGCGGAGCTGAGCTGCGAGGTCGAGGTCGACAGGAGTAGCTCGTCGATGCCCGGAGTCATCCGTGATCAGCACGACCTGGGGTCGTATTGGAGCGTGGTGATTGAATTGCTTCACGATCGCCGTCTCCCTCGTATTGAGCGAGACACATGAGCCGACGGGATAGACCCCTACGACTTGTATGAACTGCTGGACCAGCGTCCCGTCCACATGGCCTTGAATTCCCAATTGATAGAGAAGCTGAAGTGTATCGTGCGGCGTTTTACCTTTGTGATAACAACGATCACTCGTCACGGCATCATAAATATCCACAATGGAGGCAATGAGGCCAAACTGACTGAGGTCTATTTTGGACCGGTGATGCGGATATCCAGTCCCATCAACGCGCTCATGATGCTCCAGTGTGGGTTTCAGAAACGTATCGGTGAGGCCGGTTGTGTTGGACAGTATCTCTGCACCGCGCAGGACGTGCTGCTTCATGATCTCGAACTCATCGGCCTCATAGCGCCCCGGCTTGTTCAGCAACTCGACCGGAATCTTCATTTTACCAATATCGTGCAACAACATGCCGGTTCCCAGCTGAAGCAGTGACGCGCGCTCATATCCGAGATGCCTCCCGACTGAGAGTGCCAGAGCAGACGTGTTGACGGAATGGAAAAACGTATATTCGTCGAACTGTTTGAGGCGTGTCAGACTCGTAATCGCGTCAGGGTTACGCAGGATGCTGTCAGCCATGTTTCCGACGACTTCACTGACCGCCTCCATGTTCAGCGCACGACCCATCCGGACATCTTCCATCGCCTGTTGAATGATCAATTTGGCGGCCTTGTAGACTTGTCTTGCGGCAGGCAGCTCTTCAGCAAACGGAATGGGCGAGGGTTCGGGCTTCAGGGTTGGAGCTATCGGCTGAGAGATTTCAGCCTCCGCCGGCATAGCCGACACGAACGAGCCGGCGTCCTGATGGGCGTCATCAATATCGACATCGAGTTGTTGGACACCGCTGGCGTGCAGTTGCTCGATTTGTTCTGATGACGTAATGGTGAGTCGGTGGCGCAAGAACGGCGTAGCCAACCAAGAGCGGTCGAGTTTCTCGACCTTCATACCGATTTTCAGCTGATCAATGGAAATTCGCTTGCGCATCATCCTCCGGCGACCGTGAGGGAGCGACGACACGGATGCTCATCGAACACCAACATGTCCTGATGGACTCTATCGGTGTCGAAGGGAGAATCTTGAGGGGAGATGCATGGCCAGGGTACCGGGAACCGATAGAACACGTTGACCCGTAATTTGCTTCGCTTGGATCAAGTTCAGCTCGATGTATTCCGATAACACAGTGTTCAGGACACTTACTCTCAAGACGGAGTTCGCGCGATCAGTCTGTCCAGCGATCCTGCACGCGCACATCGCGAAGCCTATTCGATGAGACCCGTGAAAACCATCACAATCGACCAACTCAAGCCGGGAATGTTCATCGTTGGAATGGACCAAGCCTGGTATCGAACCCCATTCCTCATTCATAAACGCCTGATCCGCCACACGAAAGACATCGACCTACTCCGACAGTATGGGATTAGAGAAGTGAAAATCGACCCCGGCCAAGGCCTCGACGTGGATCCGGTTCACCTGGGAAACGTGACTCTGTTGCAAGAGGCACAGGCAACAGACGCCCCTCCTCAGCCGAACCATACGCATCCGGTGGAGCCGGCCTCGCAAGAAGAGGCTCTTCAGCCTGCCTCTTGTGAAGAGATGCAAGCAGCACAACCGCTGCCTCCTAACCCACAAAAACACGCGCCGATGTCCTCGCACGCGCAGCAAACAGTCGCCGACCCCACTCAACCAGGCCATGCGGTGAAGTCGGCCTCGCCAGAAGAGGCTCCTCAGCCTGCCTCTTGTGAAGAGATACAAGCAGGACAACCGCTGCCGCATGTCACGCAGGAAGACAGAGCGACCACATCGGAGCCGCGG